>JAEURF010000016.1:4292-13182 GCA_016789205.1 Anaerolineales bacterium | reverse complement strand
TAGATGATTTGGTGAAAGTGTTTTGGCAAATTCAAGTAAGGCTTGTCCAATGCCTTGACGATGATATTGCGGGTTTACATATAAACGGTGAATAAAATCATTTTGCATAGCAATGAAACCGACAGGGTTTTGATTTATTTCATATACCCAGATTTTGTTTTCAGTAACAACATTTTTAAAATATTCACGCGCGCCTTGAAATTCATACTTCATGCGTTTAACAAGTTCTGGCTCTGCACCTTGAATTGCTTCAAACCAAAATTTGACGATAATTTCAAAATCTTCTTCTTGATAAGGTCTAATCATGTTTCTCCAAAAATAAAACAGACGGTTAAGTTAACCGTCTGTTTTATTTTACTTGATTAGACAGTCACGGTACAAACGTGACCTACATGATTCATTTTACATGGCGCCTTGAATGGCACCCATGACGAGGAATGTGACGAGATGATTGCCTACTTCGTAAAACCAGGCGGGGACTCTATCGGCAAAGAGTTTGTTGGTGAGGCTAGACGGAGCGACAAAACCAAGCCAAAGCCAGAAGCCCATCATTGCGCCAGATGACCAATTTGTGGCACCCATGGCGTTGGTCATCAGTCCCATAAAGATTGCTTGAACCAAAGAAGCTAGGATAGTGCCACCCCATGTAGCCATCATGCTAGCAGAACTGCCTTTAGACATATCTTGCATGTCTTTGTCTGTTTTGCCAATAGCTTTCCACCATGTATTGAAAAACACCTTGGGGCTAAACCAAACGCCTCCTATCACCATACTTGCAACAAGACATAACAAAACTGCTAACCAATTAATTGAACTGAAATCCATTTCTGCCTCCATATTTTAATTTGATTGGCACGCGCCAATCTAGTATTTTCATTATAGCAGAAAATTTGTTCTATTCAATAGGCTAAGGGATGGTTTAATCAAAAAACCCCGACCGCTCCGGTCAGGGTTTGAGGAAAAATTTTATATCTTCCCTGCTACGTAATCTAATACATCAATCTTCGTCAGAATGCCGACTGGCTTATTATTTTCTAAAACAATCAAAGCTAAGCCAGCAGTTAAGGATGGCATGGCTTCTTCAAGTAACGTTTCGGGTGGGAAGATTGCGCTTGCCTTTTGAATGAGATTATCAATTGGCTCGTCATTATTATGTTCGTGTCTTTCTAATAAGTGATTAAGCAAATCTACTTCTTCGATGAGACCGGCTAAATTGCCTTCTTTATCTATCACTGGCATTTGGGAGACAGCATTTTGATGCATAACATTGACGACTTTGCGGATTGAGTCGCCCAGTGTGGCGGTAAGTAACTGTTTGTTTGGTTTCGCAAGTAGAAGGTCGCCCAGAGCCGTTTCTCCAAATTCCATGCTGAGGAAGCCAAATTCACGCATCCATTTATCATCATAAAATTTTGAGAGATAACGCGAACCAGAGTCTGGCAGAATGACCACAGGTAAACGGTCACCTTTTAATTTTTTACAGTACTTGATAGCACCTGCAATAGCAGAACCTGACGAACCACCCGCAAAAATTCCTTCTTGGCGCACTAACTGGCGCGCCCATAAAAATGATTCTCTATCACCAGCACGTTCAATTGCATCTACATAATTGATGTCCATTGTAGATGGCAAAAAGTCTTCGCCAATACCTTCGACTTTATATGTTTTTGGATAAGCGCCCGGCGGAATCACGCCTTTGTTTTGCCAAATCTCCGTGAGTATTGAGCCTTCAATATCCACGCCAACAATCGTGATGTTTGGATTTTTTGATTTTAGATAACGACCAACACCTGTGATTGTTCCGCCAGTTCCAATACCGATAATGACATCGGTTAATTTTCCATCGGTTTGTTCCCACAATTCTGGACCTGTACTCAACTCATGCGTTTTGGGATTATCAGGGTTGTGATATTGATTCGCTAAAATTGCATTGGGAGTTTCGCGCGCAAATTTTTTAGCGACTTCATAATAAGAACGTGGGTCATCGGGACCAACAGCCGTAGGCGTGATAACTACTTTTGCTCCATAAGCACGGAGTAATAAGATTTTTTCATTGCTCATTTTATCGGGCATGACGAAGATGGTTTTATAGCCTTTCAACGCCGCCGCAATTGCCAAGCCTACACCTGTGTTGCCAGATGTGGCTTCTACTATCGTTCCGCCCGGTTTAATCTCGCCTCTTTTTTCGGCTTGTTCAATAATATTTGCGCCGACACGGTCTTTGACAGAGCCGCCGGGATTCATAAATTCTAATTTTGCATACAATGGAACAGGTAAATCTTTGCCGATTCTTTCTAATCTAACCAGTGGTGTATTCCCCATTGCCCCTAAAACATTATTGAAAACTCGTTTCTCTTTTGACTCTGGCAAAACAATCATTCTCTCTCCTTAATTAGGGTTAGAGATATTTTACCAAACAAAAAAGCGGACATCAGCAATGATGTCCGCTTTTCTTCAAACACAATTATTGAACTGAGAATTCTGCTGTACCGCTCAAAGCACCGTTGAAATAAATTTCAACTTTATAGGTACCTGTGGGCCAACCACCTGAAGGAGCCGGGAAGAAGAAATAAATCGTTCCATTGAAAGGTGCATCTGCTTCAGTGACTGTAATGTCGGCTTCATCAAGGAAGAAGTTTGGGTCCAAACCTTCTGCATTAACTGCATACCATTTGGATGTAATCACGTTGCCAGCCGCGCCATTGGCTAAATCACTAACAACATAAACTGTATCAAATGCACCGAACGTAGATGTGGTTTGAGTGCCATCTTGGTCGGTGGAAGTGCGGGTACCACTCAAGGCAGGTTCACCAGCCGCACAGGCTAACTGCACAAGAACAAGCATCAGTGCCGCCAGCAAAATCGAAAACTTTTTAGTATTCATAAATACATTCTCCTTTAGAAATATGACGGCAACATCGCCGAGTTTTTTGATTATACATCAGCAATACATAAATCTGCTCCCCTATTTGGGCTATTCTAACTCAACGTAAATCCTTTTATTAATTGCGCCCTTGCTTTTATAATCCACTACACGAATTTTCCCGACTTCAGATGTATTCTTGACATGTGTACCGCCATCTGCTTGTAAATCCAGACCGACAATTTCAACAGTACGCACTTGCGTAATGCCTTCAGGTATAAGATTAATTTTCGTGCGGATTAAATCTGGGATTTGAAATGCCTCTGCCCTCGGCAGAATCTTCACCTGCACAGCGCTTCCTTTTTGGACTTCGAGATTGATTCTGCTCTCTATTTCTTTGACCAACTCCCCATGCATGGATTCAAATTCAAAATCCATTCTACCTTTGAGTGGGTCCATATCTCCGCCAGTGACTTTTGCGCCATAATCTCGCCAGACCACGCCACACAAGATGTGCATGGCTGTGTGCGTACGCATTAGCTGATATCGTCGCACCCAGTCTAAAGTCCCGAAAGAGGCGGAAGCGGGTGCAGGTAAAGGCTCACTTCCAGAGACGAAATGCAAAACATCATCGCCTTGTTTTTTGACCTTTTCCACAACATAGGTAATATCATTAATTTTCAAAGTCCCAAAATCGCATGGCTGACCTCCCCCACCCGGATAAAATGCGGATTGGTCTAACACGATGGCGCGGTTTTCAGAGTCGACAGAAACGAGATTGGCTGAAAATTCTTTGAGGTAGGAATCGGTTTGATAAAGAAGTTGTGTCATAAAGCGATTATATGCTAGATTAGGGTTGGATTAGAAGCGGATAGAGTGCTTGACTTTGCCTCTTCATTTATTGTATAGTATCAACGGCAAGCAAAAGGCACCGCCCTAGGGCTGTGTCTTTTCTTTGCGAAAATCGCATTTTATTAAATTTATTTGTGAGGAGAGGCAATGATTAAAGTTAGTGGTCTCACCAAAGACTACGGCGCGCGCCGCGCCATCCACAATTTGAATTTCAATGCCCAACAAGGCGAAATTGTGGGCTTCCTAGGACCCAACGGTGCCGGGAAAACTACCACCATGCGCATTTTGACTGGTTACATGCCGCCCAGTGACGGCGAGGCAATTGTAGCTGGGTATGATGTGGTGGAAGAATCGCTAGAAGTTCGTAAACGTGTGGGGTATTTACCAGAGACAGTCCCTTTGTATACAGATATGGTTGTGTTCGATTATTTGAAATACATGGGCGAACTGCGCCGCATTCCAGACATAGATGACCGTGTTGATGAAGTCTTAGATATGGTCGGCTTGTTAGACCGCGCGCAAGGATTCATCGGGAACTTGTCTAAAGGTATGCGCCAAAGAGTCGGTTTAGCACAAGCACTTTTACATAGACCTGAAGTTTTGATTTTGGATGAGCCAACCATTGGTTTAGACCCAGGTCAGGTTGTGGAAGTACGCCAGTTAATTCGTGACATCGGTAAAGAACGGACAGTTTTACTTTCAACTCACTTATTGAATGAAGCCCAAAACCTTTGTGACCGCGTATTGATTATCAACAAAGGCAAAATCGTTGCAGAAGATACCACTGAAAATCTGCAAGCCCGTTTGCTTGGCGCAGAACGCGTAATTGTACGCGTGCGTGGTGATGGTGAAGAACTTGCCGATACGATTAAAGAAGTCAAAGGCGTTCGTAAGGTCGAAACCCTTGAAGATGGCGCAGTGGAATTTGAATTTGCCTCCGGCAAAGATTTACGCCCCGAAGTTGCCAAACAAGTCATCAAATCTGGCTACGATTTACTCGAACTCCGTCCGCTGGGCATGAGCTTGGAAGAAATCTTCCTTGAGCTCACCAGCAATGATGGTAAAAAGAAGTAGAGGGAACCATGAACAATATTTGGACAATTGCAAAACGCGAATACGATACTTATTTCAACAGCCCACTGGCATACGTGGTAATGCTTGCCATACTCTTGCCATTGGGAATTTTCTTCACATTAATCTTACTGTTCAGTTCACAAAATGCAATGTTTGGCGGAGGTGCGGCGCCAGATACATTACAAATCAATTGGCTGTTTGTCTTTTTGATGGTCTTTCTTGGTCCTGCTATCACCATGCGCCTCATCTCTGATGAAGCCCGCATGGGAACGCTTGAACTGATGCTCACCGCCCCAATCAAAGATTTTGAATTTGTAGCAGGCAAATGGCTGGGTGCATTGATGTTTGTACTTTCCATTGCAGTAGTAACAATAGTCTTCCCCATTGTGTTAAATAACTTCGTCTCCCCCGGCATAGATTGGAAAACCGTGATTTCTTCCTATATCGGTTTGATTCTTGTTTCCTCCGCTATGCTGTCATTAGGCGTAGGCATTTCAGCCATCTTCAACAATCAATTTGCCGCATTTTTCGTCACACTGGGTTTATTCTTCTTTCTATGGTTTTTTGTCAACATGCCTGTCAGTTTATTACAAGGCGGCGGCGAAATTCTCAACTACCTCAGCTTGTCTTATCATTTTGCACAAAATATCAATCAAGGTAACATGACTCTCGCTGGTATTACCTACTACTTAAGTCTCACTGCGTTGGGCTTATTCATCGGCACCAGCGCAATTGAAATTCGGAGATGGCGCTAATGGCTGGCAAAAAGAAAAACTCTAACGCACAGTACGCTTTTATTGGGCTGATTGTCGCCCTGATTGCCTGTGTGGCAACCGGGCTAATTGGCTCTGCAAATGTTCTCACCGGGCTCGGTATGTTCACATTACCGGAAGAACAAAATGAAGGATTAAAACTCGCATTTCAAATTAGCATTGGCTTGCTGATTCTCGGACTTGCCACCTATGCAATTCTCTCCCCTGACTCAGTCCGCCGCTTCCTTACGGGACGCCAGGCACGCTACGGTTCAAATTCCCTCATCCTCACGCTTGCTTTTGTCGGCATCCTCTTCGCCGCAAATTACATCGTCTACAACAACCCAGACTTATTCGGCTCCCCTTGGGATTTCACAGAAGATAAATCTAATACGCTTGCACCTGAAACATTGCAAATCCTCAATACCTTGCCAGACAAAGTGACAGCAATTGCTTTTTACTCTGGCAATATAAATAGTGTGCCAGCAGAAGAACTTTTGCAAAAATTCAAGGAAAACAGCAGTGGCAAGTTTGACTATACCTTCGTCAACCCAGATACTGACCCAATCGCCGCGCGTAATGCCGGCATCACTGGTGATGGAAAAATCTTGCTACAAATGGGTGAAACCAAAGAAATCGCTTCCACAGCCAGCGAAGCCGAACTCGCCCGCGCCATGATTCGTCTCATCAGCCCGGAAGCGCGTGGGGTTTACTTCCTACAAGCACATGGCGAAGCGACTTTGAATCCAGCGGATGAACGCAGTTATTCAGTTGCTCAAAGCACACTTGAATCAAAAAATTATGTTGTCAATACCCTTAACTTACTTACAGACAATGCAATTCCAGAAGATGCAGAAGTGATTGTGATTGCCGGTCCACAAAAACCGCTTACACAAGCTGAAGTAAATTTATTGAAAAAATTTGTAGATGAAGGTGGCGCTTTGGTTGTTATGCAAGACCCCAGCGTGTTAACAGAATTTGGCACTTCACGTGACCCGCTCGCAGAATATTTAGAAAAAGATTGGGGCATCATCTTAAACAATGACCTCATCTTCGACTTTTCAAGTCAGCAACCGCTTGTCGCAATTTCTGATGGAGCAAACGTTCATCCGATTACACAAAATTTGACCGCCAGCTATGCTATCTACATGCCAAATGCACGCAGTCTCACAACGATTCCTTTAGATTCTTTAGATATCGTCACCACACCATTAATTTACACTTCGCCAAATTCATGGGGCGAAAAGAGTTTAGAAGAATCTGCAGAAGGCTACCAATACGACGATGGCTTAGATACGCCCGGTCCGCTCAACATGGCAGTGGCTGGTGAAAACCTCACTACCAAAGGGCGCGTGCTTGTAACCGGCAGTTCGCTCTTCGCGTTGGACGTTAACTTTGATGTATATGGCAACGGCAACTTCTTCATCAACTCAGTAGATTGGGCTGCCGAACAAGAAGATTTAATCAACCTGACCACACGCCCACAAACGCAACGCATCTTCCTCCCCCCACAAGGATGGCGCTTCTTACTGCTCGCAGTAGTCTCCATCATCGTCATCCCCGGCATGGTTGTATTCTTTGGCGTATCCTCATGGATTTCTCGCCGCAGAAGAGGTTAAAGAATGGCTCGTAAATCAACAAAACCAACCATAACAAAAACAAGAACGAAAAAAACAACATCTGTACCGAAACCAAGTAAACCCGTCTTCCGTACAGGCACATGGGTGGCGATTGCGGTTTTTGCCGCAATCGCTCTGCTGGCTTATTTCCTTAACCGTGATGCAGGAACAGCCGCAGAAGCAGAGATTACACCCACAGTTGAAGAAAAATCTGTCTTCGACACAACCAGCATCGTCACCAGCATTGAGGTTTCCCCAACAGATGGAGAAACTGTACGGCTTGAAAGAAACACAGAAAATGTTTGGGTGTTGACTCAGCCCCACAAAATAGAAGCAGATTCAGGCTTGGCTGAGGCGGCGGCTTCACAAATCACAGCATTGAAAGTTAACGAAACTATTGAAGGCGACCCATCCATCTTTGGATTTGATTCCCCTGCCTATACCATCACAGTTGAATTTGAAAATGGCACAAAAAGCGTCCTCGAAGTTGGCGATAACACTCCCACAAATAATGGCTACTATGTGCGCCTCAACAAACAAACCATGATGATTGTTTCATTAAGCAGTATTGACTCGCTGACCAATTTGGCAAACTTCCCGCCCTATTTATATACGCCAACCCCCACAGCGACAGCTACGCCTCTTCCTACCGAGACGCCTGTTCCTGCAATTGAGGCGACTCCAACGCCGTAACATATTCAAAACGTAATACAAATGCATTGCAAAGCATCAGAAAGGTGAAAAGCTATTGCTTTTCACCTTAAAACATTGTATTCTAATGATGACTTGTATAAAAAAATTTAGTGAAAGTTGGATTTGCGAATGGATGTAGAAAAAATTTTGATTGGCGGCGACGACGAAGAAGAATTTCCCGCTATAGCACGACTGATTGAACTGGGACGGCAAAAATCGTATGTAACTTTAGATGACATTCTGCACTTCTTCCCCGAAGCCGAACAGGATGTAGAACAACTTGAAGAAGCTTTTTCTGCTTTATTAAGCGCCGGTGTTCCATTTGTGGAAGATGCCGTATTGCCAGAACCCACCGAAGATGAATTGGTGGCGGTAGAAGAAAGCGGAGAAGCTGAACCTGAACCAGACCTCGCGTTAGACGATTACCTCGCCAACATTGATACCGATGACACGATTGGCTTGTACTTAAAAGAAGTCAGCCGTGTGCCACTGCTCACTGCAGTTGAGGAAGTGCAACTCGCCCAACGCATCGAACGTGGAAGAACTGCCCGTGAAGAACTCGCTCACGGAAATGTCACCCCGAAACGCAGGCTTGAACTCCGCCGCTTTATCGAAGATGGCTGGGCTGGACGTGAACATTTAATCACAGCCAACTCACGTTTGGTGATTTCTGTCGCGAAAAAATATATGGGGCGCGGTGTGCCTTTCTTGGATTTAATTCAAGAAGGCAATATCGGTCTCATCCGTGCTACGAAAAAATTTGATTATCGCCGTGGACATAAATTCTCCACGTACGCCACGTGGTGGATTCGCCAAGCCGTCACCCGCGCCATTGCAGACCAAGGACGCACGATTCGTGTCCCCGTCCACATGGGTGACCAAATCAACAAATTATTACGCGTTCAGCATCAGTTGACTCAACGCTTAGGTCGTGAACCCAGCGTCGAAGAATTGGACTGGATGGTCCGTTTCATCGCCGGCACCTATACCGTACTAACTTTCGGCGATGCAGTTTCCCGCCTACAGTCTGGGACCCT
>JAEURF010000016.1:0-4282 GCA_016789205.1 Anaerolineales bacterium | reverse complement strand
CGCGTCGTCCACTTTCTTTAGAAACACCTACGGATGATGAAGAAGATTCGGTGCTGGGTGATTTTATTGAAGATGATGAAGCCCCACCACCAGATGACACTGCAACTTACAATTTGCTGAAAGAACATCTTGGCGAAGTGTTAAATGGTTTACCCCCGCGTGAAGTGCGTATTTTGCAATTGCGCTATGGCTTGTTAGATGGTCAGGCTTATACATTGGAAGAAGTAGGACGTAAAATGGGCGTGACTCGTGAACGTGTTCGCCAAATTGAAGCGCAAGCTTTAAGTAGACTCAGACACCCATCTATTAGAAGGAAATTGCGAGATTATCTCGGCGAATAAAGAATGATAAAAAAGCCATCCACTCAAACGGATGGCTTTTTTATTTTAGAAGACAACATAGAAATTAATATTCCTAATGGCAAAATCCAAGCGAGGCGCATGGCAGATTCTTGCCAAATCACAAAAGCCAACATCCAGATGTATGAAAGTAATACAGACCACCACTTAATATCAAACAATAAAAACAAAACATAAGAATAAACTCCATAAAAGGGTGTTGCAAGTGCTGAAACTAATAATCCTACTGTTAATCTTTCTCGCTTTTCTTTAAACAGTAATGGTAAAGGCGCAAGGAAAATACCAAACTTCCAGACATCTAAACTTGCTAAGCGCCACACATGGACAGGTAAGTTTGTAGAAGCATTTTCTATCCAATCAACAAACCATGTTGAGCCAAAAATTATCAAGCTGAGAAAAATTGTCACAGCAGGGACAAGTAACAACTTAGGCAAGAGGCGTGGAGATTCTAAAAGCAGAGAAAGCATCAATGGCAAAAATGTCAATTGCGGTTTGGTTAATGCTAAAATTAATCCCAATCCGCGAACATAATCATTTTTCGAAAACAAAAAAATCACTAACCCCGTTGCAATTAACACATCAATTTGACCTAACCAAATTTGACCGAGCATTGGAAATGAAATAAAAAAATAAAGCGGATTGATGCGCGTGATATATGCAAGCGCAAGAAAACCAATCACTGAAATGATTGTTAAGACACTCCAGCCAAATGGATATTCAGGAAAAAAAGAAATTGGAAACAAAAACCATTTTGCAAAATATGGCACATAGCCACAATCGAAACAGCCTTGTGCAAATGGAAGATAATAACGATAAAAATCATCGCCGCCATATAAATAAAACGAAGCCATAATTAACCCAATGCCTGCCCCAATCGCGGCAACCCAAGAAAGTTTTTCAAAACGAGAAAAATGATTCAAAACAACTCCGAAAATAAAACGGTTTTGAAATTAGTAAACTTTATTTCAATTACTTTAATTTTCATCCTCTTGACGCGCACCACCATAGATGCTGATTTATGGTGGCATTTGCGTGCTGGTCAGATGATGGTAGAACAAAAGCAAATTTTGTTAACTGATATTTTCAGTTACACACGCTTTGGCGCAGAATGGGTAAATGCGTTTTGGATTTCAGAAATTTTATTGTATGCCATCTATTCAATTGGCGGATATTTCGGATTAACTTTTTTTGTAGCCATCACAGGTGTCGCTACATTTTATCTTATCTCGCGTAGGCTTTCTGGCAATCCATTTTTGAATGGATTTATTTTAATTCTCGCCGCTATCACTGCCGCACCAATTTGGGGACCGCGTCCACAAATTCTTTCATTTTTTATTATTGCGCTTTTGGATGATTGGCTCATCAACAAACGCCCGCGTTGGTTTTTGATTCCATTGTTTGCAATATGGTCAAACATTCATGGTGGTTGGATTTGGGGCTTTCTTTTACTCATCGCACACAGTGCAGGCGAATTTATAGAACAACTCATAAGCCAAGAAAAAAACTGGAGCGAGATAAAAAACTTAATCGGCTGGTCTGCATTATCTGCGCTTGCAATTGGCTTAAACCCAAACGGACTCGCCATTTGGGTTTTGCCATTTCAACAAATCAATGTTTCGCTTCAAATTCAAGAATGGCTTTCGCCTGATTTTCATCAAATTGCATTTCATCCTTTGCTGTGGATGATTTTTTTACTTTTGCTTTCTGCTTCATTTTCAAAAAAACAAAATTGGTCACAACTTTTCAAAACACTTGGCTTCGCTTATCTAACTTTTTTTTCACAACGCAATATTGCACTTTTTGCAATCGTCGCTGTACCTTTATTATTTGATTGGATGAATGCAACTCTACAAAATTTCCAAAGGGATACACGCCTCAAACCTACGGTGGACTTGCCTCGCCCGCTTCGGCTTTTGATTAATTCTACGCTTGTGTTTGCGCTGGTCGTCACTGCGTTAGGAAATACATATCTCGTTTCACAACCAGAAAAAGTGGATTCAAATTATCCTATCCGTGCGATTGAGTGGATAAAAGAGAATCAGCCACAAGGCAATTTATTCAACTCCTATAATTGGGGCGGATATTTACTCTGGACTTTGCCTGAATATCCCGTCTTTATAGATGGCAGAGCAGATTTATACGGAAATGAAATCATTAATCAATGGCACGCTGTTGTCAGCGGAAATGAAAATGCCATTCAGATTTTAGATGAATGGCAAGTCAACTTAATTTTAATTGAGCCCTATTGGGAAATTACAAAAACCCTCGAGTTAAACGGTTGGCAAAAAGTTTTTGAGGATGAACAAGCAGTGATTTTTGTTAGATAACTGCGTCAATCATCAACGCCAAAAAGATAAATGCCAAATACATGCTTGACCAACGATACATCATCCAAGCATTTTTGTTGCCACCAAGGCGGAAGACTTTCCACGCGGCGTAAAATAGAAGCACACCCAAAACCAAAGCAGAGATTAAGTAGAAAATGCCAGTCAGGTTGAATATCGGGAGAAGAAGCGTAACGGCGATTAATTCGATGGTGTAAATCAAAATTTGTCTGCGAGTCTTTTCTTCGCCGACGACGACAGGTAACATCGGTACGCCTGCTTTTTCATAATCTTTCATGCGGACAATTGCCAATGCCCAAAAATGTGGTGGCGTCCACATAAAGATGATGGCGAACAAAATCCATGCCGCGAGAGTCAACTCACCTGTTGCCGCCGCCCAACCCACCATCGGCGGAATTGCTCCTGCGCCACCGCCGATGACGATGTTTTGCACAGTTGCCTTCTTTAACCAGACGCTATAAAAAATAACATAATAAAAAATTCCTGTAAGCGAAAGCAATGCCGCCAGAAAATTAACATTGCCAGCCATGACATAATAACTAATTAAACATAAAGCCAAACCATACGATAAACCTTCAGCAGGAGTTAATCTCCCATCTGCTAATGGACGTTTGGCTGTGCGTTGCATATTTTTATCAAGGTCGCGGTCAATGTATTGATTTAAAGCACTCGAACCCGCCGCCGCTAATGCGCCGCCGAATAACGTCCAAAACGTTAATGAAGCCGATGGAAATGCTTTACCACCCATGACAAGCCCACCGTAGGTTGTGACCAATAACAAAGCCACAATCAGCGGCTTAGATAAAATCCAAAAATCTTTTATGCGCTGGCGAAAACCAAAACGATTTTCAACGACGCCATCTTGTGTCAACGTGCCAGAAATGTAAACTAGCAATAAAAGTGAAATCCATAATGCAACGGCAGATAAAGTATGAAGCACAGTTAAGTGCAAAGGATACCCGCGTGCAGATTGAATTGCCCCTACAAATGCCTGACCTAAAAATAAAATTGTGGTGATGGTGGTCAGCGGTAACAAAATTTTGTGATGTTTTTGTTCACGCCATGCTTTTCGCCACACAAACCATAAAACAACAAAAGAAATTCCTGCCACAATCACATGGGAAAGTTTCAAATATCCGATTGGCTGGGTTGGGGCACATAAAATTGCACCATCACAAAATAATGCCGCATTGGTTGAAGAAACTATGCCGCCTAAAACAGTCAGTAAAAGCATTGCAAAAAATAAACCGAGTGTAAGTTTTGCAAATGATGTTTGTAAAGAGTATTTCATCCTGCAACCTGCTTTCTTAAATAAAAAGGATAACCTAAAAATAAAATTGTTGCAAATGTAAACCACTGAATCGCATACCCGAAATGTGAACCTTCTGTTAATTCAATTTCAGGTTGATAGGCAATCGGCGGCGTAAAATCATTTTCATCCACATTGGGTTGAATAAAAATAGTCAAAACAGGATATGAAAACTGCGCAGACATTTTCTTTACATCAAGATTGTTCCAGATTTCAAGTTTTGTGCCATCGTTCGGCATCGCATCAGCGACTCCGCCTATGGCTGGTTT
>JAEURF010000169.1 GCA_016789205.1 Anaerolineales bacterium | reverse complement strand
GAGAATTCGCGTTTGTTTAATGAAACCCAAAGGCTATTGCAAGAAACCGCCGAACGAAATGCAGAATTGGGAGTCCTCAACAGCCTGCAACAAATTTTAGTTTCCAAACTTGATTTTCAATCCGCAATTGACATGATTGGCGATAAGGTTCAACAAATTTTCAAAGCGCAAGTCACTTTAATTTCTTTATACAATGCAGATGCAGGCGAAATGAATCATCGCTATATTAATGAGCGCGGTCAACGCATGTTTTTTAATCAGCCTGTGCCATTGGATGCGTTTCGTAAAAAAGTAATTGAAACCAAACAGCCAGTTGTCATTCATCAAGATTATTTGAAAGTTGCAACCGAATTAGGCGAACCACCTGCCTTTGCAGGTGAAGCACCCAAGTCGCTTGTGTTTGTGCCAATGATTGTGGCGGATGAAGTGACCGGCATTATGAGCTTGCAAAATTTGGAGCATGAACATGCTTTCACAGATTCGGATGTGCGTTTACTTTCTACAATTGCCACAAATTTAAGCGTCGCGTTAGATAATGCGCGATTGTTTGATGAAACATCACGTCACGCATTGGAATCGGCGGTGATTAATCAAGTCGGGCGGGATATTTCGGAAACATTGAATCTCACCTCTGTGATGGATAAAATCGCGGCTCATGCACGTGACCTGTTAGCTGGTTCTTCCAGCGCAATCTATTTGCCTCAGCCTGATGGAAAAACCTTAAGAGCCATCGTTGCCAAAGGAAACATTCAAGATGAAATTTTGGCAGATACCATCACCATTGGTGAAGGTATTATCGGTTCGTTAGCCAAAGAGGGCAAAGCCGAATTTATCAATGACACAAACAATGATAGGCGCACAATTCAAATCCCCGGCACAGAAACAGTTGGAAATGAACGCTTAATCGTCACTCCATTGTTATCTGGAATCAAAGTGACAGGCATGATGGCGGTTTGGCGCGAAGGTGGCGAACCGTTTTCAGCATCTGACTTAGCCTTTTTGGAAAAATTATCGTTACATGCCGCAATTGCAATTCAAAATGCAAGATTCGTCAGCGAAGTGCAACAACGCGCCAGCGAGTTAGAAATTATCAACAGCATTCAACAAGGTTTATCTTCTAAGTTGGATGTGCAATCTATTTATGATTTGATTGGTGAAAAAATTCGCGGCATTTTTAATTCACAAGCCGTCATCATTTCATATTACGACCCTACCACTGATTCTGCTTCATTTCCTTACATGTTTTGGAAAGGTGAAAGAATTTACCCCGAAAAACAATCGCTTTCTGGTTTTTCAGGGTATGTGATTCGAAATCGCGCTACATTGTTTCTCAACGAAAAGGTGGATGAAAAAGCAGTTCAATATGGTTCGACCCTTTTGGCAGGCGATTCATTTCCTAAATCATTAATTGCGATTCCGATTATGGCAGGTGACCAAATCTTCGGCTCGCTTTCGATTCAAAATTACGAACGCGAGTTTGCTTTCCGCGAAGAAGACGTGCAATTGCTTTCAACATTATCTGCAAGCATGGGCATTGCCATACAAAACGCAAAACTGTTTGATGATTCACAAAATTTATTAAGAGAAGCCAGTCAGCGTGCCACTGAACTTTCTATTATTAATACCATGCTCTCAGGCTTAGACCCAAAACTGGATATTCAAAGCATTTATGATAGCGTTGGGAATCGCATTCAAGAAATTTTCGACGCACAAACTGTTGTGCTGGCGATTTATGACAAACGCAATAATATGACGTATTATCCATACATTATTGAAAATGGAGAACGTTTATATCAAGAACCATTGCCATTAAATGATGAAAGTGGTGGGTTTAGTGGTCATGTCATTCGCACAGGTGAAACACTTGTTGTCAATCGTGATTTTGAAAAAGCATCAGATAGATTTAATTCGCGCTTGCTCGGCGAAGACCCAGAAGAAGTTGAGGTGAAAGCGGGTGTGTGGGTGCCGATGCAAGTCGCAAATGAGGTCAGAGGCGTAATCTCCCTCCAAAATTTAGAACATGAAGATGCATTCAGCGAGTCAGATGTTCGTCTCTTGACGACGATTGCAAATTCATTAAGTGTCACTATTGAAAACGCACGATTGTTTGATGAAACCGAACGCTTGTTGCAAGAGACAAAACGCCGCGCGGCAGAATTAGAAATTTTGAATGAAATTGGTCAGGTGCTCACTCAACAATTGGATGTGCAAAGTATTATTGAAAAAGTGGGTGATAAATTGCGTGAACTCGTTATGGAAGATAATGTGGGCATTGGGTTGTATGACCCTGAAACAAAATCAGTGACCGCACATTACGTCACTAAAAATAATGAGCGTGTGCAATTCCCACCATTTCCGATTAATGATTTTACAATCAAAGCCTCATTACAAAATAAATCGTTGGTGATTAATCGTCAATCTCCAATTTTATGGAAAAAATTGGGTTCAGGCATGACTGTCTTCAATCAAATTCCAAAATCGGTAGTTATGTCACCAATGGTGGTAGGCAAAGATATCATCGGTGGAATCACCGTCCAAAATTTTGAACGTGAAAATGCGTATGACGATTCAATTGTGCGTTTGTTAGAAGCGGTTGCATCAAGCATGGCAACGGCTTTGCAAAATGCACGTTTGTTTGAAGAAGCGCGCAGTGCCCGTGCCGCCGCAGAAAAAGCCAATGAAGCGAAAAGTTCGTTCTTGGCAACCATGAGTCACGAAATCCGCACACCGATGAATGCCGTGATTGGTATGAGCGGATTATTGTTGGACACCAAATTAAGTGATGAACAAAAAGATTATGTTGAAACGATTCGCAACTCAAGTGATGCGTTGTTAGCGATCATCAATGACATCCTAGATTTTTCAAAAATCGAAGCAGGCAGAATGGACATTGAAGTTCGCCCGTTAGATTTACGGGATTGCGTTGAATCTGCATTGGATTTGGTCTCTGCGCGGGCTGTAGAAAAGAGTATTGACATTGCCTATATTTTTGAAAATGATGTGCCACCTGCCGTTATCGGTGATTCAACACGATTAAGACAAGTCATCACCAATTTATTAAGCAATGCAGTTAAGTTCACTGAAAAAGGCGAAGTCGTATTAACGGTATCAAGTCAGCAAAATGGAAAGAATGTTGGTTTAACTTTTTCTGTGCGCGATACAGGCATTGGCATTTCAAAAGAAGGCATGAGTCGTTTGTTCCAATCTTTTTCACAAGCCGATTCATCTACCACTAGAAAATATGGTGGCACAGGTTTGGGGCTTGCTATTAGCAAAAAACTTGCTGAAATGATGGGCGGCACCATGTGGGCAAAAAGTGATGGGCTTGGCAAAGGTTCTACTTTTTCATTCAGCATTGTCACACAAATTGCAGACCTACCCCCTGCTCAAAAACGCATCTACACCGGCGTGCAACCTGCATTACAAAACAAACGCGTCTTGATTGTAGATGATAACGCCACCAATCGTTATATCTTAAATATGCAAACGATTAAATGGGGCATGATTCCAAAAGATACTGAACATCCAAGCACTGCTTTGCAATGGCTTGAAAATGGTGAAACATTTGATGTCGCTATTCTTGATATGCACATGCCCGAAATGGATGGCGTTCAATTGGCAAAACGTATTCGTGAAAGCAAAGTAAAAATTCCGTTGGTGTTGTTTAGTTCCGTAGGCAGGCGCGAAGTTGGCGATAACATGAATTTATTTTCAGCATATCTTTCCAAGCCGATTAAACAATCACAACTGTTTGATACATTGGTCAGTCTCTTCGTTGAAACTGTAATAGATGATAAAACAACGACGACAGATCGCTTCAAACCTGACCCACAAATGGGTGCGCGGCATCCGCTACGCATTCTCCTCGCCGAAGACAACGCCGTCAACCAAAAATTGGCTTTAAGATTATTAGAGCAAATGGGTTATCGTGCAGATGTGGCATCGAATGGTATCGAAGCGATTCAATCCATTGAAAGACAAACGTACGATGTGATTTTGATGGATGTGCAAATGCCTGAAATGGATGGTTTAGAAGCCACTCGTCAAATTGTTTCTCGTTGGCAAGAGAATCGTCCGCATATTATCGGATTAACCGCCAACGCCATGCAAGGTGACAGAGAAATGTGTTTAGAAGCAGGCATGAATAATTACATCCCCAAACCCATTCGTGTTGTCGAATTGGTAGATGCGTTAAGGAAAGCGAAACGCTTGAG
>JAEURF010000168.1 GCA_016789205.1 Anaerolineales bacterium | reverse complement strand
TCACGCGAATGGCTTTATTCATTTTGTTTCCTTCTTTTCATCGGCTTTCCAGTGCATAGCTAATTGAGTGCCTTCCCCAATTCGGCTCGTGATAGTTAAGCGCACACCCACTGCTTCAGCACGCTCGTGCATCATACTCAAACCATAATGCCCAGAGGCAACTTCCGCTCGCTCAAAACCTATACCGTCATCACGAATTGTCAATTCGATTTCTTTCTCTTTATGATTTAAGATGATTTCGACTTGATGTGCTTCGGCATGTTTGGCGACATTAATCAACGCTTCTTGACTTACGCGATAGACTGCCACTTGAACCTCAGCAGGTAATACGCCGACACCGCTCACGGTTACCTTAACAGGAATGTTGGTACGCCCGGTAAACGCATTCCCCAACAAGATTAACAAATCACCTAATTCAGCATCCGTCAATGTAGAAGGCACAAGTTCAGCCAACAACGCACGCATTTCAGCAGTAGCGGCACGTGTCAGCTTGCGTAAATCTTGAAGCGATTTACGCGCCTCTTCTTGATTTTGTTCCCATAAACGTGGCAATACTTCCGCGATTAAGCCTGCCGAAAAAAGTGATTGATTAACTGCATCGTGCAGGTTACGCGCCAATCTTTGGCGTTCTTCCAATACGGCTAATTCTTGTGCTTGTGCATACAGTTCTGCATTAATCATCGTAATCGCCGCTTGGTTTGCAACACTCAATGCTAAGTCTGCATGGTGGATTGTGAAATGATTCCGTTTCTGATGCGCTACACCCACACCACCAATGATGTGACTTTTCACTGCCAACGGCACCCACATCCATGAGTGCATTCCTTCGAGTAAGACAGCCGCGCCATCATCCAAAAGCGAACGGAGAAACTGCGCTTGAGGTTTATCGCTCCAGACATCCGCAATGCGAATCGGGCGGTGTTCATTGAATAGAGTCTTGAGCATCTCTGGCTCATTCAGTTGAATCAAAATAGGAGTGGATTTTTCAGAAAGTGGCGTTCCACGCATTGCGAGCGTGACTAAATTTGAACCTTCTAATGAAAACAACCCAGCATGGTTATATTCAATAATCTCACCTAACTGTTCTAAAATTAACTGAGGTTGAAGCTCAAGCGTGGATGCCAACGTGTGTGAAATTTCTAAGAGCATGGCTTGCTCACGCGTGCGCGTACTCAAACTTTGTTCTTCTTCAATTCTTTTGCTAATGTCGCGCACAATTCCCAAGATACAGGCTTGCCCGTGATAATTAAATAAAGTCACGCACCATTCTGCATAAAAGGTTGAGCCGTCACGCCGCACATGCTGAATCCGTGTATCTAGTACGCCGCCTGCTTCAAACGTATGTATCTCTTTAAATATTTTTTGATTTTTAGAATGGATATAGGTACTAAGGGGCTGTTCAATAAATTCTTCTTGTGAATAGCCGTGCATCTTGCAAGCCGCCGGGTTCGCTTCTATAACCAGCCCGCTTTCGAGATCGCTGATAATCAAGCCATCGTTAATAGAATCGAAAATATTTCGATATGGTTCATCCCTTATTTCAGACGGCGCACGCTCAATGCCTTCTTTCACGGGTTATCTCTTTCTCGAAATTCAGTAAACAGCCAGTTCGTTCTTTGGCTTAAAGTGACGCCCCACCTATGATTATATTCATATTTCGATAATATGGTTAATCTCATTCTTTTTTTTTATACAACCTTCTAATATTTTTTTCTATCTTATAACGACCATACTTAAGCCACATCCATCGAATGGCGAGTTTTTTTCTCCGCCACTTGGGGGAGACATACATAGCAAAAATATATCTATGAAGATATATTGTGTTAGACTGAAATTAGCAAGTTATAAACATTTGGTTTATCAGTTGGGGAAATAGACGATGTTCTATAGCAGGAAGCATCTCTTAACCCTTACCCCTATTTGCTTAAAGTTGTTTGAAAACTGTATTCGCGTTCAAGATAGATAAGAAAAGGAAAATAAAATGAATAAAAGAGAAACTGTACAAGCCCTTATGGATTCTATCCAGCAGGGTGATTTCGATAATGCAAAATCTATGCTGGCTGATAATTTTACATTTAGCGGGTCTATGCCTGAGCCGATTAATAAAGAAGCTTGGCTTGAAATGAGCAAAGGAATGAAAAAAGCTTTCCCAGACTTAAACTATCACTTCAAAGTAATTGGCGCGGATGGGGATGTGGTCAAATCCACCGCACAGTTAAGCGGGACACATAATGAAGCCTTTGACCTAACAAAAATGAATATGGGAGCGTATCCTGCTACAAATAAAACATTCTCGGTCAAAATTGAAAAACTAAAAGTAACTGTCAAAGACCACAAAATTTCTGCCTGGGTAGTTGAACCGAATGATGGCGCAGGCTTGAATGCAATTCTTGGTCAACTTGGCGTTAAATGATTCATTTAAATATCAGCACGCTGATTCATCAACCTGTCAAACAAGTCTTTGATTTTATGAGCAATCCTGAAAACGATTTTCAATGGCAGTATGGCACATTATCCTCTAATAAACTCTCTAAAGCATCACTGTCAAGCGGTTCTCTTTTTAGAAGCGTGGGACATTTAATGGGGCAACGCGCTCTCAATACTTTTAAGGTAACTGAATTTGAAGAAAACAAAAAATATAGTTTCAAGTCTCTTTCTGGCACGCTGAATTCGCAGACCACCTATACTTTTGAAATAGATAATGAAAGTACAAAAGTCAATTTAACTACGCAGGTCAACGCCATTAATTCAATAGACGTTAATGAAGGCGCGCTTGAAAAAAAGATAGAACAACAACTCAAAGAAAATCTAATCCTGCTCAAAAAAGTTTTAGAAGAAAAAATGGTAGAGCAAGTTTTAGCAATCTAGTTAAATATTATTAGAAGGGGCATGTAGAAAGAAGTGTAAATGGAAAAATCAACTCATTCAATTATCAAACGAATTGCCTTTATCGGCAATTATCAACCGCGTCAATGCGGCATTGCTACATTCACCACAGATTTATGCGAGTCAATTGCAGATGAATACAAAGGCACGGCTTGTATTGCAATCCCGGTCAATGATACAGAGGAAGGCTATGAATATCCGTCGCGTGTGCGTTTTGAACTGACTGAAAAAGATATTGAGTCATATCGCCGCGCCGCAGATTTCTTAAACATCAACAATGTGGATATGGTCTCATTGCAACATGAATATGGGATTTTTGGTGGCAAGGCTGGCAGTTACATTTTGACGCTTCTGCGCGAATTGCGTATGCCTGTTGTCACCACCCTACACACTATCTTGCGCGAACCAAATGCAGACCAACGTCGCGTACTGGAAGAAATTGTCGCGCTGTCAGACCGTGTCGTCGTCATGAGTGAAAGAGGCGCAGAATTTCTTCAAGAAATTTATCACGTCTCTCCAAAAAAAATTGATTTAATCCCGCATGGTATCCCTGATGTCCCATTTGTGGACCCAAGTTTTCATAAAGATTTATTTGGCGTGGAAGGGAAAAGTGTTTTGTTAAGTTTTGGTTTGCTTTCTGCCAATAAAGGTATTGAAAATGTAATTTCAGCTTTGCCCGCTATTTTAGAAAAACATCCCAACGTTGTGTATATGATTGTTGGGGCTACACATCCGCATGTTGTCAAGAACGATGGCGAATCTTATCGTTTGTCTTTGCAATGGTTGGCGCAAGAAAAAGGTGTTGAAGCAAATGTGATTTTTTATAATCGTTTCGTCAGTTTGGATGAATTGGTGCAATTCATCAGCGCATCCGATATATACATTACGCCCTATCTAGATGCCGCACAAATCACATCAGGGACGTTGGCATATACAATCGGTGCGGGTAAGGCGGTCATTTCTACACCGTATTGGTATGCAGAAGAGATGTTAGCAGATGAACGCGGCGTATTGGTGCCATTTGGTGATTCTCAAGCACTTGCGGAAGAAGTGATTGATTTACTTGATAATGAATCAAAACGCCACGCCATGCGAAAACGTGCTTATCTTTTTGGGCGCGATATGATTTGGACTCAAGTTGCGCGTCGTTATATGAAGACATTTGAACGTGCACGCGCTGAACGTCGTTATTTTGTACAAGCCGATTTCGTCGTCAAAGCATTGGATAAACGTACACGTGAATTGCCTCCTTTGAAACTAGACCATTTATATAATCTCACTGATGATTTAGGAATATTTCAACATGCGATTTTTACGATACCCAATTATCAAGAAGGCTATACCACCGATGACAATGCCCGCGCGATGATGGT
>JAEURF010000167.1 GCA_016789205.1 Anaerolineales bacterium | reverse complement strand
TGACCTTTTTCTTGCAAAGCCTGCACAATTTTTAATTTATGTTCAGGGGCAACTCTTGCAAAGACACTGACTTCATCAACAACATTTTTTAATTCATCAAAAGATAAATTTTCAATTTCACTTCCTCGTAATGCTCTTCCATTTTCAGTAATGCCAAGTTGTCTTGCAATTTCAATCGCAGTGAGTGGATGGTCGCCTGTAATCATCACAGGTCGAATGCCCGCCGCGCGGCACATCGCAACGGCTTCTTTTACTTCATTACGTGGCGGGTCAATCATGCCAAACAAACCTACCAACGTGATATTTTGTTCCAAATCCGTTTGGATAATTTCTGGAATTGAATTTAACAATCTGAATCCGACTCCTAAGACTCGCATTCCCTTTTTTGCTAGACGTTCATTCGCCGCTTCAATTCTGGATTTCCACTTGGCATCTAAAACTTCGGCTTTTCCTTCCACCCAAACATGGCTCGTGACTTCCAGTAAACTATCTACGCCGCCTTTTGTAAATGCGATATAACGTTTATCGGAAACATCTAAGCCTGCTAACACTTCTGGGTCATACTGACCCAGATGATGGACAGTGGTCATACGTTTGCGTTCTGAATCAAATGGCAATTCTTCTGCACGTAAAAATGAATCATCGAGTGATGTTTTCCAATATCCCATTTTGGCGGCGGCGGCGACTAGCGCGCCTTCAGTTGGGTCGCCAATCGTATGAAAATGGTCATCGCCGGTATCTATCAATTTTGCATCGTTACATAATGCGCCACCAATTGCCGCAAGCGAAAGAGAAGATTGAATAGGGGCACCCAGCACACCCGTGGCGCGAAGCGAACCGCTTCTAGTCACTTCGCCAGTTAAGTCAAGTGCATGTTCAGCAACATCTAAAACAACAACCGTCATTCTATTTTCAGTTAATGTGCCGGTTTTGTCAGAACAAATAATCGTAACGGAGCCAAGTGTTTCAACAGCAGGCAGTTTACGGATGAGTGCTTTACGCGCTAACATGCGTTGTGCGCCAAGTGCCAATGTGATGGTGACGACGGCGGGCAAACCTTCCGGCACAATTGCAACTGCCACACTAACCGCCGTTAATAACATGTGACGAATTTCATCGCCGCGCATCAGACCTAATATAAAAATTAAGCCTGCAATCAATATACCAATTACTGCTAAATTTTTTCCAAGTGCATCAAGGCGACGTTGTAACGGAGTTTGTTCTTGTTTGACTTGTTGAATCAAATCGGCGATTTTGCCAAGTTCTGTTTGCATTCCGGTTGCAACCACAATTGCTAATCCGCGCCCTTGTGTAATGATTGTCCCCATGTATGTCATGTTTCTTCTATCACCTATTGGAAGTTCTTCACTGGCAAGGGCTTCGGTTTGTTTTTCTATCGGTTCAGATTCACCAGTGAGCGCGGCTTCTTGAATTCGTAAATTGACCGCTTCAATCAAGCGTAAATCGGCAGGGATGACGTTGCCTGTTTCAAGTTGTAAAATATCACCCGCCACGAGTTGATTGGCTTCAATTTCTTTTAATGCACCATCACGTATCACGCGCACATGCGGCACAGATAATTTTTTGAGTGCGGCAATGGCTTGCTCAGCGCGATATTCTTGAATAAAACCCAGCAAAGCGTATAAAACCACAATTGCTAAAATTGAAATCGTATTTTTATAGTCACCGAGTAAACCGGCAACTACAGCGGCGGCAATGAGAATCAAAACCATTGTGGCGGTGAGTTGTTCCCATAAAATTTGTAATGGAGTTCTACCGCCGCGTTCAATCAGTTCGTTTGCACCGTATTTTTTCAAGCGTTCAACGACTTCGGCTTCGGAGAGTCCATTGGTTTGATTTGATGCAAGTTCATCTATTGCGTTTTCAATTGATAAGGTATGCCAATTCATGATGTATCCTTTGTTCTATAATAACCCATTGGCAAACAAAAACCACCGCCGGGCGTGGGCGATGGTCTTGCCAGTTACAGAACAGCCGGGAATTTTCCGTCGTGACGACTGCTCATCCCAAATTTTGGGCGGCTACTCCCCATCGGAGTAACGAGCATTTTACAAAAGAAAGAGATTTTGTGGTTAAGAATTTTCTTATTTACTCTTTCAGAGACTTTCAAAGTTCTATGGTTTAGACAGGAGCGCTTTTCGCATTCCGAATCGCGGAACGAATCATCAAATACTCGGTGATATTTTCTGTGGTGATAATGCCTACCAATTGACCTGCATGCGTGACCGGCAACGCAGGCACGCCAGATTCCTGAATTTTTTCTAGTGCATTTTCAACCATTTCATACGAATCAATTTCAGGTAAATCTTTTTTCATTACCGCCGAAATGGCAATTTTATCTCCATGTTGTGCAAGTGCTTTGAGAAAATCATCACGCGTCACCACACCAACAATGCGTTCTTCATCTACCACAGGGAAATCATGCTGTGAACCTGCTAATAATAATTGCGACATTCTTTCGAGCGGGTCTCGTGGAGATAAACTTTTGTAATCGGTGAGCATGGCTCGCCCCACAGGGATTCCACTGATAACATTTTTCATTTGCGTCATACTGGCTTCTTGTGAAGCACCAATCCAAATGAAGAACGCAATAAACAATAACGAAGCATTGCCGAACAAACCAATCAAACCGAATAACAATGCCATGCCCTGACCAATCGTCGCCGCAATTTGAGTCGCACGCACATAATCCATGCGCATGGCTAATAAAGCCCGAAGCACACGTCCGCCATCCATCGGAAAAGCAGGTAATAAATTAAACAACACTAAAATAATGTTTACAACCAATAAGCGTTCTAAAAATCCGCCGGAAGCAATCGTCAAGTTTCCCAGCGGAAACAGGCTAGACGTTAAGAAAAGATACGCAAACAAAATCAAAGCGATAACCACGTTGACAGCCGGTCCCATCAAAGCCACCCATAATTCTTCAATAGGTTTTTCAGGCATTCTTTCTAAACGCGCCACGCCGCCAATTGGATAAATTGTTATATCGCGCGTCTTCACGCCAAACTTTCGCGCAGTCAATGCATGACCATATTCATGCAAAATTACACACGCAAACAATGCCAAGATGAAAAAAATTCCACTTAACACCTCGCCCCAATTTTGATTCGCCAACCAATGGCTGTACCCAACCCATGCAATCAACAATAAAAATGTTGCATGAACATAAACATCAATTCCAAAAAACTTTCCCAATCTCCATTGCCATCTCATAGTGACTCCTTTTGAAGTTGACGCGATTGTAAGATACGTTTGTTAGAAAATTGTTATAAAACGCTTTCATTTTCTATCAAGATGTAAACCCGCTTCTCACTTCGGGGATAGTTGATTCTGCTTTATCAAACTTTTTCTTCGCCTCATCCCCGCGCGGAGATAAATCCACCACGCTACATTTACAAAGCCGACTCAAGTCGGCTGTTATAAATTTACAAAATAAAAAAGTTGCTTGCTCTCGCAAACAACTTTTACTGACTACCGATTACTGAAAACTGATTATTGATTACTTGCTCTTACTTCACCATACCCATTTTCTTCCCCGCCTGATAAATCACATCCATCGCTCGTTCAATTTCACTCGGCTCATGCGCCGCAGTGACCGTGGCTCTCAACCTTGCCATGCCTTCTTGCACAGCAGGGGATACGACCGGCAAAACAAAGACATCATTTTCTTGGCATTGCTTCGTCAATTCAAATGCTTTTTCATCCGTTCCGCATAAAACAGGCACGATAGCAGTTTCAGTTAATAACGTGTCAAAGCCCATGCCTTTGAGTCCGCCGATGAATTGTTTGGTATTTTGATTCAAACGTTCAATCCGCCATGGTTCATCTAAAATGACTTTGAAAGATTCGTTTGCGGCGGCGGCTTGAGCAGGGGGTAATGCCGCAGAGAAAATATACGCACGGCTTCCGTGACGGAGATAATCAATCAAATCTTTTTTGCCAGCAATATATCCACCAACCGATGGGATGGTTTTACTCAAAGTTCCCATTTTGATATCAATCACATCACCGAGTCCGAAATGCTCTTCAATGCCTGTGCCTTTTGCACCAAGCACACCAACGGAATGAGCTTCATCAATCATTAACCAAGCATTGTATTTTTTGCACAATGCAATTGTGGTTGGCAAATCAATGATGTCACCATCCATGCTGAAGACAGAATCAGCAATGACAAGTTTTGCAACATCATTTGGAGCATTTTTTAGCAAGCCTTCAAGATGTTCCATGTCGTTGTG
>JAEURF010000166.1:4022-4264 GCA_016789205.1 Anaerolineales bacterium | reverse complement strand
ACTTGGTCAACGAAGAAGTTATAGGATTGGTTCAAGAATCGAGGATAAGGTTATGGATACCAAACGAACCGTATTTATGATTTCAGGTGCAATGGATGCTATGCTCGGTGCAATTGCCCTGTTAATTTACTTTGGCGTCATTCCCATTGATATTGATATTCCACGCATTGTTATCGGCATCATTGGTGGAATTTTATTATTCAGTGGCGTGGCTGTGTTTACATATTTCTTTACAAGAACGG
>JAEURF010000166.1:0-4012 GCA_016789205.1 Anaerolineales bacterium | reverse complement strand
TTGCTCCCGAAATACGCCAGCAAGCAGGCTGATTCCAAAATTAATAATATGATTGCTTTCAAATCCATTCTCTTTTTTATCCTTGCACCCGGCACAGTAGCTGGATTATTTCCCTTATTGTTTTTCAGAAATGGAAATCAAATTAACACAGGCGTATTTTCTTATCTTGCATTCCCTCTTTGGCTTATTGGACTTGCTACATTAATCTGGTGTTTTTGGGATTTTGTACAAAAAGGCAAAGGGACACCTGCTCCAAATGACCCACCGAAAGAATTAGTTGTTGCTGGCTTATATAAATATGTCCGCAACCCGATGTATGTTGGCGTTTTTTTCATTAATTTAGGATATTTCTTGTGGTTTGGATATTGGAATTTGTTGTTGTATTTGGCTTTATATTTTATCGCTGTACATTCATTTGTAACATTGTATGAAGAACCACATCTCAAAAAGATATTTGGTGCAAGTTACGAAGAATATATGAAGAAAACACCACGTTGGATTCCGCGATTCAACTTGTAGGGGCGAGGTTCTCTCGCCCTTACATTTTCGGCGGGGAAACTCCGCCCCTACAAAAAAAATAAATGAACACACTCAAAACTATTCTTTACATGGGTTTTATGCACGGATTTTTTACCTACTATTTCCCTTATCAAATTGCCTCAAGGGATTTTTTGATTTTTAACACAAAATCTTTTGCTTATTTGGCTATTCCATTTTATTTAATCGGAACATTCATTATTATTTGGTGTTCAGTGGATATGGTCAAAAGAGGATTAGGCACGCCTGCTCACTTAGACCCGCCGAAGAAGTTAATGGTCAATGGGTTGTATGGTTATGTACGTAACCCGATATATTTGGGAGCATTATTTGTATTATTAGGATATATTCTCTGGTTTGGTTCTGGTTTGCTGATTATTTATTTCTTTTTATTTTTGCTGGCTTATCAAATTTTGATTACTCTGGTTGAAGAGCCGATTTTGAGAAATATGTTTGGAAAAGATTATGAAGAGTATTGTCAAAAAGTGCCACGCTGGATACCAAGAATTTTATAAATACGTGTTTTGGAGATGTTATGCAAATTGAAATACGAAAAGTGACCAGCGCAGAAAAAGAGATATGGTTTCAAATGCGGAAAGGTGTTTGGCCCGAAGCAGAAGATGATTATCTCATGTTTGATATGGATGAGATTTTGGCAAGCGCTGAAGACATCATCTTTATGGCGTTTGTAGATGGAAAGCCAGCAGGCATGATTGAGACGAGCATCCGTGAGTATGCTGAGGGATGTGAATCCAGCCCGGTTGGGTATATTGAGGCGTGGTTTGTGTATGGCGATTTTCGCAGAACCGGAGTGGCTGGTTCATTGGTGCAGGCGGCCGAAAATTGGGCGCGTGAAAAAGGCTGTACAGAAATTGGGTCAGATACGTGGCTGGATAATGAAGCCAGTATCCGCGCTCATCAAAAGTTGGGGTATCACGAGGTGGATAGACTCGTACATTTCGTCAAACAATTGTAGGTGTGGGGAAGGTTTACGCGGGCAGAGCAGGCTTGAGTTAGGTAAGAGGCGGAAAAACCGTCAAAAAGTCTTGTTTATTTCTGGCGTTCTCACATTATAATTAAGTTGCATTTCCGGCGGCTTGCCTTTTAATCTTTATAATGGCATAGCCAGTAATTGTGCCTAAAGGCGCGAGTGGTTGTATGAGTCTTCGTCTCAAAGTTGCCTTGCCATTTGTAATATTGACCATGGTCGTTTCGGTGATCGGGGTCTATGTGGTAACGCGCCTTGTCACCAGTACATTGAGTGAACGCCTTACGAATCAATTATTGGAATCAGGTAGGGTGGTCTCTGATAGTTTTATTCGGCAAGAGGCGGCACATGTACAAGCGGCGCGAATTATTGCATATACAGAGGGGTTGGCAGTTGCGCTAAAGAATGAAGACCGAGAAGTTGTCTTGCGTTTGGCGGCACCTGCGTTTAATGCCACCACAATTGAAAATGTAATTTTGATTTCACCACAAGGGAATGAGATTGCGCATTTTCTAATTGATAAAAATGGTGAATTTATACAAGTGGATTTGGATACGGGGGCATCGCGGTCGTTACTTGTTTCAGAGTTTTTACGAAATCGAAACCCAAATGAAGCACCGCATCGGGGCTTAGGGGCGAATTTGGTCAATGAAGAGACATATTATTACACCGCTTTACCTGTGACTGTTGATGGTGAGTTTGACGGTGTGATTGTGGTGGGCACTTCAATACGCACGATTCTGCCTGCGTTCAAAACAGTTGCACTCGCGGATATTGTGATTTATGGGAATAATGGTCAAGCCATTGCTACTACGCTGGGGGCAATGGACCAAGAGACGTTAGATACGCTTACGATTACAGATGCTCAATACATGGAAGCGCTTAAAGCGGAAGACATTGTATATGGCGATAACTTTGATTATGCTGGACGGAGTTATACCCTTGGACGTTCGCCTTTACAAATCGGCAATGACCGTATTGGCGTATTTGCAGTCGTACTGCCTTTAGATTTTGTTGTAGATTTTGCATCGAATAACCGTAATACTTATATATTGGTATTTACTTTACTAACCATTGTTGTCATTGTGATTGGTTATTTCGTCTCTCGTATGATTATTGTGCCGTTATACAAATTGGTGTACACGTCACAAGCTATTGCGCAAGGAGATTTGGATAGCCGCACGGGGATTAATAGTAAGGATGAAATTGGAACACTTGCAAGTACATTCGATACGATGACTGAGAGTTTACAGGAACGGACAAGGCAACTTGAAAAAGCAAACGAAACCCTCAAACAAATTGATAAGACCAAGACCAACTTCATTCAAATCTCTGCCCATGAATTAAGAACCCCCTTAACGTTAATTATGGGTTATTCCCAAATGCTTGAACAAGACACCAGCAAAGACCCTGAATTGCAAAAATTAGCTAAGGGAATCCTTGACGGCTCAGAGCGTATGTCTGACGTTGTTGATAGCATGTTAGATGTTTCTCGGATTGATAGCGATTCCCTCTTCCTTAGAAAAACCAGTATTGAAATTGAACCAGTGATTCGCAAAGTACAAAAAAGTTTTGAACCAGCCTTCGAAGAACGAAACCTCACATTCAAAACAGAAGGCTTAGAAAAATTACCGGCATTTTCCGCTGACCCAGATATGCTTCAAAAAGTTTTTTATCACCTGATTATGAATGCCATCAAATACACACCAGATGGCGGTGAAGTCAAAGTTGTTGGCAAATATCGTAATGGCAAAAAACCGCCTGAACTGGAAGTAGCAGTTGTCGATACAGGCATTGGCATTGACCCATCCATGAAAGAATCAATATTTGAAAAATTTCACCAATCTGGTGAGGTGCTGTTACATTCTTCTGGAAAGACAAAATTCAAAGGCGGCGGTCCCGGCTTGGGCTTAGCGATTGCACGCGGAATCGTACAAGCTCATGGCGGAAAAATTTGGGTGGAAAGTAAGGGGTATAATGAAGAGAAGTTACCCGGTAGTAAGTTTATCGTTTCGCTTCCGCTTCAAAAGGAAAGAGAGCAAGACTCATGAATGTTCCAAACCGCGAACGTGAGCGCCGTGATTGGAGCCTCGTCATCTTTATTATCCCACTTGGTATTATCTTAATTATCATCGTGGGGCAACTTGCGATTCGACTCTTCCCAAGTTGGAGTGTCAACGCAGATATGCGCTCCAACTTAGACCCAAACACTGCGCCCGGTCAACCCGCCTCTCTTCTCCAACCACTCTTGCCACAAATCCTGACACAGATGGCTTGGGCTGATACATACTTACCACCTAGTGGTGATGTCTCCTTCCCTCCATTTATTATCCTCGAACCAACTGGTACCCCCTCGCCTACACCTGTTTCACCAACCCCAACCACTGCCACACCGACAGCAACGACTCCCTCACCGACATTTACAATCACGGCGACACCTACTTCCACATCAGGAGGTGGGGGAACCTCTACGCCAACAGCGACAAC
>JAEURF010000165.1 GCA_016789205.1 Anaerolineales bacterium | reverse complement strand
TATGATGATGTCTTGAATCAGCAACGTCAGCAAATTTACAATCAACGTGACCGCATCTTCGTCAAAGAAGATTTGAGTGAAGATATTGCTGAAATGCTCGAAGCCGAAGTGACCAAACGCGTCCAGTCTGCGTTGGTAGATGAAGAAGGTCCATGGCGATTACTGGCTTGGTTAGACCAAGTGCAACCTGCGTTTGAGTCTAAAGATGGGTTATATCCTTCGTTTGGGTTTAAGGTGTTGCTAGACTCTTTGGAGTCGGATGGCTTGCTATCCGATAAGCAGAAGCAAGCTTCTGCATTCCAAAATTTGATTTCCAAATCTATCGAAGCGGAATATGCTCATGCTAACAAAGCAATTGAAAATTTAATCAATCGAACGCAAGAAAGCCTCGAAGCGCAAATCTCTGACCGTGAAGATGCGTTAGATGCGTACTTCCAGACTTTGCGTGATTTGGAAGAAATGCCACGTCCGCAAAAGATGATGGAAGAAATCAATGCTTTAGCGCGCGTGCAATTGCGTTTTAGCAATGATTTGCAAAAAACATTGGCAGATGACCCCGAAGATGCGAAAGAGACCATTCAAGAGATGGTAGCGAATCACGTGACTGCAATTAATGCAACCCGTGTGATTGGCGCGATTCAAAATCGTTTGGGTGAACAACTTCAATTGCAAAGTCCGTTGCCTTCAGATTGGGATGAGTTAGCCGATATTTTGTTAGATACGACGCGCCAAGCCTTTGATAAAAAACGCGAACGATTAAACAATCAGATTGCGCGTGACATTGATGTTTTATTACAAAGAGAAGATGTCAGTAAAGATGCTGGGAAATTGCGTCTGTTGTTGACGTTGACGCAAGGCACACGTACTGCTTTTGACCAAAAGACTCACAAACAAGTGAAGCAAATTTTCAATCGTTTTACGTATGCTTTTTATGCCGCTCAATTAATAGAAGGTAGTGAAAGTGAAACATTAGTTGATGATGTGATGAATCATTTGGAAATGGCTGAAAAAGTGTTGCAAGAAACGTGGGGACAAAGTGAATTTAATCGCTTGAGCCAGAATGCGAACAAGGTTGCGGATTTTGGTCCGGCGGCGAGAGTTGCTTTGGGTGAAGAGAAACTCAACACGGCAGTATCAAGTCTCAGCGTCGCGGAGCGTGAGGCGTTGGTTTCATCTATTGGCAAGTATGTTTTGAATGAAGTCCACAGACAATTATTATTGGGTGCGTTTAGTGAGTTGTGGGTCGAGTACTTGACGAAGGTAGAAGCCTTGCGCGTTTCAATTGGGTTAGAGGCTTACGGACAGCGTGACCCGCTGGTACAATATAAGAGTCAGGCTTCTGAGATGTTCTCTCAGTTGTTAGAAGATGTACGCGGGTTGGTGATTGGGCGTGCATTTGCGGCGAAACCTCGTAATGTAGAGATTACGCCACTTGAAACTAATGAAGTTGCCAATGTGCCGAGTGATACGTCTGTTCAAATTGGTGATGGTGTAACGAGCGGCAAGAAGAAAAGAAGAAGACGAAATTAGTTTGCTAGTTGACTGGTTAAATAGTTAGATAGTTTACTGAGGAAGATTTGTTTTCGGACGATACTGCTCCCCTTAACAAGTATGTGATTCTTCCAAAAGTTGATTTACACCGACATTTGGAGGGTTCTTTGCGCCTTTCTACGATGTTGGATGTTGCCAAAAAACATGGCGTGACGGTTCCTGTTTCGATGTTGAACTTGAGTGGCTTGGTGCAAGTGCAAGACCAAGACCCGATGACGTTCACAAATTTTCTTGAAAAATTCAAAACTTTACGTTTGTTTTATAAATCACCAGATGTCATTCATCGCGTTTCGGCTGAGGCGGTGGAAGATGCCGCGAAAGATAACATCCGCTATTTGGAGTTGCGCTTTACACCAGTAGCATTGAGCCGTGCGGAAGGTTTTCCTTTGCACGATGTGATGGATTGGGTGATTACTAGCACGCAAGAGGCGGCAAAGAAACATAAAATAAAAGTTGGTTTGATTGCTTCGGTGAACCGTCACGAAAGCCCAGACCTTGCCGAGCAAGTGGCATGGTTGGCGGCAGACCATATGAAAAATGGGTTGATGGGTTTAGATTTAGCCGGCAATGAAGCGGAATTTCAATCTAGTGCGTTTTATGGAATTTTCAAAGAGGCGCGTCAGGCTGGTTTACATGTGACCATTCATGCTGGAGAATGGGGTCCCGCGTCAAATGTGCGCGAGGCGATTGAAAACATCGGTGCCGAAAGAATTGGTCATGGTGTGCGCGTCTTAGAAGATGATACGGTTGTAGCGCTCGCCAAAGAAAGAAATACAGTCTTTGAAGTGTGTGTCACCAGTAATTTTCAATCTGGCGTGGTTGAGTCTTTAGAGTCCCATCCATTACCACGCATGCTTGAAAGAGGTTTGAAAGTGACCGTGAATACCGATGACCCGAGTATTTCACGAATCACATTGGCAAACGAATATCAGATTGTTTGTGAAAAATTGAAAGTACCGTTAGATGAGTTGAAGAAATCTATTATCATTGCGGCTGAATCTGCGTTTTTGAAAGATGACGAAAAAGAAAAGCTGATAAATTCACTCAAAAAAGAATTAAAATTATAAAAAATTAGCCGCGAATTCACCCATTCGGGTACGATGTCGCTAATTCGCGCGAATGATTAATCAATTAGCGAAAATCCGTGTAATTCGTGGCAAAAGATATTTAACAAAACCTCAACATAGAAAAATCAAGGATGACAAAGGCGCTCCTTTGTGTTCTTCGGTGAAATTTATACCAAAAGGAGAAACCTATGAAAGATTTATTTAAGTCACGTGATGTATTAAAAGTTGGAAAAAAAGAATACACCATCTATCGCCTCGATGCGCTCGAAAAAGCCGGGCTAACCAAACTCAGCAAATTGCCTTTTTCAATACGCATCTTGCTTGAAGCCGCCCTGCGTCAATGCAATGACAATGAAATCAAACAAGCCGATGTGAAAAACATCGCCTCGTGGACTCCGCAAGGCACACGCCCCGGCATCCCGTTTTTACCCGGGCGCGTCGTCATGCAAGATTTTACCGGCGTGCCAGCCATTGTAGATTTAGCCGCCATGCGTGCCGCAGTTGCAAGGTTAGGCGGCGACCCCAAGAAAATTAATCCGCTAGTGCCAGTAGATTTGGTCATTGACCACTCCGTGCAAGTAGATTTCTTCGCCACAACCGATGCGTTGAATCGCAACACCGAAATGGAATTTCTACGCAACCGCGAACGTTATGAATTTCTAAAATGGGGACAAAAAGCATTTAGCAACTTCCGCGTCGTTCCACCAATGACCGGCATTGTCCATCAAGTCAACCTTGAAAATCTCGCCGAAGTTGTCATGACCAAACAAGTGGATAAAGAAACAATAGCATTTCCAGATACATTAGTCGGCACCGATTCACATACAACAATGATTAATGGTTTAGGCGTTGTGGGTTGGGGCGTTGGTGGAATAGAAGCCGAAGCCGTCATGCTTGGTCAACCCATGGATATGCTTTTGCCGGATGTGATTGGTTTCAAACTTTTTGGAAAACTAAAAGATGGCGTCACAGCCACCGATTTAGTTTTAACCGTCACACAAATGCTTCGCAAAAAAGGTGTGGTTGATAAATTTGTTGAATTTTATGGCGAAGGTCTTGATTCAATGTCTCTTACAGACCGCGCCACAATTGGAAATATGGCTCCGGAATATGGTGCCACTATGGGATATTTCCCTGTAGATGAAGAGACGCTTCGCTATATGCGCCTAACGGGTCGCACAGACCAAACCATTGCTTTAACCGAAGCCTATCTTCGCGAGCAAGGACTCTTCCGCGATTCAAATAGTCCAGACCCAGAATTTACAGACACCCTCGAATTAGATTTAGCTTCTGTGGTTCCATCTTTAGCAGGTCCCAAACGCCCACAAGATAGAGTCACATTGACAGATATGAAAGATACCTTCCAAAAAGCATTAACTGCCCCTGTCAAAGACCGTGGTTATGAACTTTCGGGTGAAGCCTTAACTCGTGAAGCCACATTTGGCACAAACGGTGGCTCACAAAAAATGAAACATGGCGCAGTTGTAATTGCCGCAATTACATCATGTACAAATACAAGCAATCCATCTGTCATGGTCGCGGCTGGATTAGTTGCCAAGAAAGCCGTTGAAAAAGGTTTACAAGTCAAGCCGTATGTCAAAACATCATTAGCACCCGGCTCACGTGTGGTGACAGAATATCTTAACAAAGCTGGTTTGATTGAACCATTATCTCAACTTGGTTTTAAC
>JAEURF010000164.1 GCA_016789205.1 Anaerolineales bacterium | reverse complement strand
TGTTGGGATTAAGTCCAGTAAATAGCGCATGGCTGTAAAAAAGAAAGCCTGCAAGGTGATAAAAAGCAAAATAGATGAACCGACAAGCGAAAGATTGACCCAATAGTTTTTTTTATCGCTTTGTGTTTTTGCAAAGAAAATAAATAAAAGAAACGGGCTTGAAATTAATAAGCCTGTGATTTCTTCCGCTTTTAATAAATAAAACCCGCGATTTGACTCAAGCCAATCGGGTCCATCCCAACGAGTTGGGAAAATATACGGGAATGCCTCGCGCCTTTCAAGCGGATTGAAAAGGAGTTTGTAAAAATTTGGCGGAATGTAACTTAAAGAAAAAGTTTCATCTAATTTTTCATAAAGGTTGTAACTTGTCAGTTGATAGCGATACCCAAATTCTGTCAATGAATCAAAGCGGGCATAATTATATGCCGCGTATGCAATTGCACCCATTGCAAGTGGGAACGCAAATGCGATTATGAAGGATATCAATTTTTCTTTTTGTAGTTTGATAACCCAAAATAGAAATATTAGCGCAGTAAATACAACTGCAAATAATAAGGTTGTCCGCGAGCCAACTGCGAATGCGAAAAATAACCCTGCTAGAAAAATTCGCAAAAGGTTTGGTTTATTAAATACAGTAAATAAAAAATAGAAACCAGTGATGAGAAAAAATTGCGCGGCAATGATAGCGGCTTCGTAAATGCGCCCTTCGACCAAAATATAAGGCATAGGGTTAACTAACCCAGCAAATACAATTGCAAATAAGACTGCCCAATTTGGAATGTGATTGAAATAAGTTTTGCGTAAATCAAAAATGATTAAGTTGAGAAAAATCAATGTGCCAGATATAAAAAATAAGGTCAGAAATCTATCTCCAATTTCTCCTGCATAAAAAAACTTAACAAATGTCAGTACTAATGCAGGAGCAGGTCCCCAATATAAATAATATTTACCTTCATATAAAGTTGCATCCCATAAAACAGGAATGCCTTCACGATTGGCTGGTTCATATAGGCTTTCATCTGTGAATGTTAATAGGGCAGGGTCTGGTTGAACTTGTAATGCAGTTTGCCCCTGACGAAATGCGGAGGCGAGCAAATCAAAATAACTGGTTTCGTTGTAAGTGAATTCCCATTTTCCGACAGACGCATACCAAAGATAAATTAGAAAGATAAAAATATTTAACCCGATAGCAGATAACTTTAATTTCCCCTCATTTGTTTCAATCATTTTGCCGATGAAATTATTTTCACGATAGAAAATCGAAATTATTAATAAGAAAATGCCTGCAAAGAAAATGACATAACGCCTCATTCCCCAAACTTGGTTGTTATCCAATCCCAATTGATTTGCAAAAAGCATAGAAAGTACAAAGATAAGCCCAAGGCTTCCGCCTGTAATTTGCATCCAATATTTACGCATTTTTTAATTTTATCATCCTCTAAGGCAGTATAATCTTGCCTATGATTTATCTTGATTATGCCGCTACCACGCCACTAGACAAACGCGTCTTCGATGTGATGATGCCTTATTTTGCCGATGCGTTTGGGAATCCATCTTCGATTCATCGCTTCGGTCAAAAAGCGGAGACGGCGATTGAAGAAGCGCGGGAAAAAGTTGCCAAGATTTTGCATTGCCGAGCTGATGAAATTATTTTCACCTCGGGTGGTTCTGAAGCGGATAATTTGGCTTTGCGCGGTGTAATGATGGCGCGACGTGATTCAACAAAGTGGCTGTTGACCGCAAAAACGGAACACCCTGCTGTCAGTAAAACTGCAATTCAATTAGAAAAGGAATATGGCTTTTTGCTTGAATGGTTGGATGTCAATGAATATGGTGAAATAACAGTTGAGTCTTTAAGTAAAGCAGTTTGCAATAACACATCTTTGGCTTCGGTAATGTATGCTAACAATGAAATCGGGACGATTAATCCAATTGCGGAGTTGGCTCAAATTGCAAAAGCAAATAATATTTTATTTCATACAGATGCAGTGCAAGCGGCGGCGTATTTAGATGTTGATGTTACAAAATTAAATATAGATTTAATGTCACTCGGTGGACATAAGTTTTATGGACCAAAAGGCGTAGGTGCTTTGTATGTTCGTAAGGGAACCACATTGATTCCACATCTGACAGGTGGAAGCCAAGAAAATAATTTACGAGCAGGGACGCATAATGTTCCTTATATTGTCGGGTTTGCAGAAGCGTTGCGATTGGCAGTTGAGGAAAGAGAAGAAAGAACAAATCATGTCAAGCCATTGCGTGACCACATTATTGGAAATGTCCTTGAAACGATTCCCGATTCAAAGTTAACGGGTCATCCACAAAATCGTTTGCCGAATCATGCCTCATTTGTGTTCAAAGATGTGGATGGCAATTTACTTTTACAAATGTTAGATTCTGCTGGCTTCGCTTGTTCTTCTGGTTCTGCTTGCAAAACGGGAAATCCTGAACCCAGTGAAGTAATCACTGCTTTAGGTCATTCACCAGATTGGGCATTAGGCTCGTTGCGCGTCACACTTGGAAAAGATTCCAGTGCTGAGCATGTTGATTCATTTATAAAGACTTTGCCTTCATTAATTGAAAAGGCAAGAAAACTAAGCAACCATAAAACTAGTAACTAGCAAACTAACTCTTTGAAAACAAAAATCATCACCCTTGAATCTCACGATGACTTAATTTCTGTCCGCGATAAATTATCGTGGGCGAAAACGCCGCGCATTTTGTTGGTCTGGCCCAAATACGAAAACGTCACCTTGCGATTATTAGATTTAAAAGTTTTGCAACGCCATGCGGATTCGCTTGGTGCGCAATTGGGTTTGGTGACTCGTCGAAATAATGTTAGGCGGGATGCAGAATCGTTAAACATCCCGGTCTTTGACTCAACTACATCGGCTCAAAAGGACGCATGGCTTGAGTCGCCGCCCCGAAAGAGACGAATCCCGAAGCCGCCCCAAGTTGACCTGAGAAAGAGGCGTGATGAGATTCGCATCCAAGAACCGGCATGGATAAAATCTTTGCTAGGACGAATCATCTTATTTTCAATTGGAGTTTTATCTGTTTTGGTGTTAGCGGGAATATTTATTCCGCGCGCACAAGTTACATTGTTGCCAGAATCAAAAGTTGTTTCGGCAGTGATACCGGTGCAAGCAGGTTTATCTTTTAATTCTGTTTCATTGAATGGTGACATACCCGCGCAAGAAATTTCTGTAACGGTAGATGTGCAAAAAACAAAGCCGATTACAAGCCGCATTGCGATACCCAAAACAAAAGCAAAAGGATTTGTGCAATTTCAAAATTTAAGTTCAAGTGAAGTGACTATACCTGCTGGCACAATTGTTGCGACTAATGATGCGATTCGTTTTGAAACTTTGAATCGCGCTGTGTTGCCCGGTGGCGTGAATCAAATTGTGGAAGTTCCGATTCAAGCTATGAATGCAGGTGAAGTTGGAAATATAAATGCAGAAACCATTCTTTCAATTGAAGGACCGCTTGGTTTGTTGATGACGGTGACGAATCCAGAATCAACTTCTGGTGGAGAAGATGAAAATGTAATCGGCGCGAATGAAAACGACCGCACGTTATTGCGCGAAGATGTTTTGAATGAATTACGTTTGAAAGCAGAAGTTGAAATTCGTTCGCAAATTGCTGAAAAAGATTTTTTGTTAATAGACACAATTGAATTGACAGAAATTTTATTTGAAGAATTTTCTCCATCCGAAAATGTTGCCAGTGATATGTTGAACTTAACGATACAAGCTGATTTTTCAGCACGGTATCTTTTAGCGGATGATATTCAAGCATTAACCAATTCTTATTTACTTGCATCGATTCCTGAAGATTTTGTTACGATTGATGAAATCAATTTTGATTTATTGGATACGCCTTTTACTGATTCTGATGGCGTCACTCGTTTTCAATTACAAGTCAGCCAGAATACCGTTAAGCAAGTGGATGTTTTGCAAGTATTCAATTTAATTCGCGGACATGATTTACAAAATGCGAAGACCAAATTAAAAAATGTTTTTACATTGCGTGAAGAACCACAGATTACAATCAGCCCATCTTGGTGGAGTTGGATGCCGTTGATTCCTTTCAATATTTCGGTGGAGGTTAAATAGACGATAGACCGTTGACCGTGGACGATTCTGAAAAGTTTTACACGGTCTACCGTCTATTGTCCATCGTCGCGAAGCCTATGAGAATCCTTGCAGTTGACCATGGCGAAAAAAGAATCGGACTTGCAATCAGTGACTTAACTGGTACGATTGCAAGTCCTTTGAACGTGATTAAACATGTCTCGCGTCTGATTGATGCGGCGCAGGTAGCAGAAAT
>JAEURF010000163.1 GCA_016789205.1 Anaerolineales bacterium | reverse complement strand
CGGGTCAGTGACGCGTAAAATGCCATGTCCATAGCCGGGGATTACTTTTCCGCCGTTTAATGTATCCCATGCGAATTTATACAAATCATCACGAGATGGCACGCCGTTGAATTGCTTTTTGACATCTAACAACCATGCCAAACTTTCTTGATTGGCTAAACCATGTAATGGACCAGATAAAGCATTTAATGAAGATGAAAAAGAAAAGTATGCATCTGAAAGCGTTGAACCAGTTAGGTGCATGGAATGAGCCGAAGCATTTCCAGATTCATGGTCAGAGTGGATGATGAAATACAGTCGGGCTAAATCGGCATAGCCTTTTTTATCCGAAACTTTCATCATGCGAGCAAAGTTGGCGCCAAAATCTAATTTGGGATTGTATTTTGGTTTAGAAGTCTCACCAAAGAATTTCATGCGGTAGATAAATGCCGCAATGACTGGAAGTTTGGCTGTCAGATTTAAACTATCTTCAAGCGCGGCTTCCCAATACGCATCTTTCTTCATACCTTCTTGATATTTTTTAGCAAAGACCGATTCATTACCTAAAGCCAACACAGCCTGTGACAATAAAATCATCGGATGCGTTTCTTTTGGCATTGCTTTTAGCATTTTATAAACATAATCAGGCACAGTGGCACGTTTGCCCCATTCATATTCAACTTCTAAGGCTTCATCTTTTGTTGGGATTTCGCCCACTAACAAAAGATAATACAACGCCCCCACCATCGGCATTTTTCCGCCTTTGGCTTTTGGTAAGGCTTTCAAAGTTTCGTTAATCGTCAAGCCACGAAAACGAATACCTTCATTGGGGTCTACCGACGAAATATCCGTATGCAAAGATTTGATATCGCGCATTCCATAAAGCACTTCTTCAATCGTAACGGTATCTACTACTACATCAGCGTGTTCTTTTGCTAATGTTTTAATTCGCTCGCGCCAAGCGGGCAGGATTGCAGAAATTTTTTCGTGCAGAATCATTATTTGTTCTCTCCTGAATTACGTTATATGTAAAACGTATACAGGTACACAGGTATACAGGAAATTCCTTGCTTACTTGTCTACATGTTTTCGTGTTTACTTTTTTACTTTTACAAACTCACTAAACTCTTCAACGCCTCATGTGTCTCTTTGACCGATGCGGCGGATTTTTCAAACATCGCTTTTTCTTCAGCATCAAACTTATACTCAATAACTTTTTCCATGCCACCTGCACCCAACATAACTGGCACACCGAAATACATATCATTTAATCCATATTCGCCATTCATCAATGTAGCACACGGGACAATTAACTTTTTATCTTTCAAAATCGCATCTGCCATTTGGACGCACGCCATCGAAGGTGCATAGTAAGCAGAGCCAGTTTTCAACAAGTTCACAATTTCACCGCCGCCCTTGCGCGTGCGCTCAACAATTGCATTTAATTTATCGGCAGGTAAATATTCTTTCAACGGAATACCTGCAATATTGGAATGACGAGTTAGTGGAACCATTTCGTCACCATGACCGCCCAACACATAACAATTAATATTTTCAACACTCACACCAGTTTCCATGGCAACAAAGGCACGCATACGAGCAGAATCTAAAATGCCTGCTTGACCAATGATCCGCTCACGTGGCAAACCAGTTTTCTTCATTGCCAAATAAGCCATCGTATCTAATGGATTGGTCAAAATAATATAAATTGCATTAGGTGAATGTTTCAAGGTTTCGGTTGCGGCTTTGCCCACAATTTCCGCATTGGTCTTTAACAAATCATCACGGCTCATGCCGGGCTTGCGTGGTAAACCTGCTGTAATAATAATGATGTCTGAATTTTTTGTATCAGCATAATCATTTGTGCCAATAATTTCAGAATCTTTACCAATAATTGGCATGGCTTGTGCTAAATCCAAACCTTTTCCTTGCGGCATACCTTCAACGACATCAAGTAAAACAACATCTGCAAGTTCACGTTCAGCAATCCAGTGCGCGGCGGTTGAACCCGTCATGCCTGAACCGATAATTGAGATTTTCTTCATCGTTCCTCCGAAAAATTTTATGCTTATATTTTATCACGCGCAAAACGGACTCGGCGTGCGAGTCCGTTTTGAAAATATATCAAGATTTGATTCTGCCGAAGTTCAGGATTCAGTTATCCATTAAGCAAGAAGCGATAAAAATCCGCTTCATTCTTAAGTGTGAACTGATTCTGCTTCTTCGAGATAACGCGTCGCCTGAATAGCCGCCGCCGCGCCCATACCTGCAGATGTGACCACTTGCCGAAATGTTGGGTCTGCGATTTCACCAGCCGCGAAAACACCCGGCACACTGGTTTCCATTTTTTCATTGACTTTGATGTAACCCAATTCACTCATCTCTAATTTGCCTTTGAACATTTGCGAGTTGGGGGTGTGACCAATAAAGACAAATAAACCGTCGGTTTCAAAAGTTGATTCTTCATTGGTAACGACATTCTTTAATTTGAGGGCTTCTAATTTTTCTGTGCCAACTGCTTCGGTGACAATGGTGTTCCAAATGAAATTAATCTTCGGATGGTCCATAGCACGTTTTTGTAAAATTGCACCGGCGCGTAATTCATCACGGCGATGAATAATCGTGACGCTTGAAGCATATCGTGTAATAAATAAGCCTTCTTCTAAGGCTGAATCTCCACCACCGACGATGACTACTTTTTTATCTTTGAAAAACCAGCCATCACAAGTTGCACAATAAGAAACGCCACGACCTGTTAGCTCAACTTCTTTTGGAATTTTGAGCATGTTTGGGCTCGCGCCTGTGGTGATGATGACTGAATCGGCTGTGTATTCACCGCTATCGGTAGTGACTTTATATGGGCGTTGTGAAAAATCTACTGCATTGGCTAAATCAAATTCAACTGTGGCACCGAAATGTTCGGCTTGTTTTTGAAACAACTCACCAAGTTGCGCCCCGCCGACACCTTCCGGAAAGCCTGGATAATTTTCAATCACATGAGTCAATGCGGCTTGACCACCCAATTGCATTCCAGTTAAGACAACAGGCGCAAGCTCAGCCCGTGCGGCATACAACGCCGCTGATAAACCCGCAGGACCTGAACCTAAAATTAATACTTTGACATGTTTTTCGTTACCAGTATTTGACATTTTTCCTCAATCGCATCGGGCGAAAACCCGCTATATTTTCATTATCAAGACGCTTTCTTGCGCCTTTCACTTACCGCCCAGCATTTTATCAGATGATAGAGGCATTCGGAAGTTGCAGAATGTTTACATTCTTCTAACAATCTCCACATTCCCTGACTTTCTCTTCCACATTTCCTCCATATTCCATTGATACATTTGAAAAAACTACAAGAGGAGATGCAATTTCATGAAAGCAATTGCTCACACAAAATATGGACAGCCCGATGTACTCGAGTTAGTAGATATTGAAAAACCTATTCCGCAAGATGATGAAGTGTTGATAAAAGTCCGCGCTTCGTCTATCAACGCGGCGGAATGGTATGGCATGGTCGGCTTGCCTATCGCCCGAATCGGAGGCGGATTATTCAAACCGAAAGATACCCGCTTAGGTGTAGATTATTCTGGCATAGTCGAAGCGGTTGGCAAAAATAGAAATGATTTCAAAGTTGGTGATGAAGTTTTCGGTGCAAGAACTGGTGCGTATGCTGAATACGTTTGCGTTAAAAATATCATCATTCCAAAACCAAAAAATATCACTTTTGAAGAAGCGGCTTCTGTTCCAACAGCCGCGATTACAGCCTTACAAGGTTTGCGAGATTTCGGAAAGATTCAAGCAGGTCAAAAAGTATTAATCAACGGGGCTTCTGGAGGAGTTGGTCATTTCGCAGTGCAAATTGCAAAAGCATTTGATACAGAAGTAACAGCGGTTTGCAGTACAAAAAATATTGAAATTGCGCGTTCGTCTGGTGCTGACCATGTGGTTGATTACACCAAAGAAAATTTCACAAACAACGTGCAAAAATATGATTTATTGCTCGATGTTTCAGGGACTCATTCATGGTCAGAATATAAACGTGTTCTGAAACCTGATACACATTTTGTGATTGTCGGCGCGCCAAAAGGGACACCCGTGATTGGTCCGCTTGCACATGTTATCAAAATAAAAGTTGGGTCTTGGCGTGCAAGTCAAAAAGTAGAGTTCTTTATTGCCAAGTTCAACAAAGATGATATGAATTTACTTAAAGAATTCCTTGAAACTGGAAAATTAAGACCGTTTGTTGAGAAAACATATCCGCTTAGCCAAACTGCTGAAGCGATGAGACTCTTTGGTAGAGGTCATATTCGAGGAAAGATTGTTCTGACAATGTAGATTACCGTTGGTCGAGTAGC
>JAEURF010000162.1 GCA_016789205.1 Anaerolineales bacterium | reverse complement strand
GATTCATGTGAATATATCAACGATGCCGCGACGGGATTCAAAGTGGCGGCTTCATTAGAGACACGCGATGTTAACCGTGCGCAAAGATTAACCGCATGTTTAACAGACCGCTATCAAAAAATGACGGGCTTATTCTTCCATGCCAACAGCATCACACAAGATATGACTCAATATCATGCCTTTTCTGAAATTGACCCAAATACAATTACGGCTATCATTGAAACTGGCTTTTTGAATTTAGATAGAGAAATATTAACCAAGCAAACAGATTTGGTCGCTGAAGGTGTCACCCAAGGTATTTTATGTTTTATCAACAATGAAAGTGTCTTGCCACCAAGTGTGCCATAAACAAGCATGTCATTGCGAGCCGAAGGCGAAGCAATCTCCAGTAAAGTCATAAGATTACTTCGTCGAGCAAAGCCCTCCTCGCAATGACGGAGTAAAAATGGTATCTAAAAAACTTCTTCTTAAATTTTTATTGATTGCAGTTCTTATTTCAGGCTGTGCAAATATTCCAAGTGTGTCATTAAATCAAATTTCAACACCCACTGAATCAATTTCTTTTGCGGTTGCAGAAATCGCAAAGCCAACTTACACACCATTCCCTACTGTTACACCAATACCAACTTCAACGCCAACGCTTACTCCAGAACCAATTGCCCAAGCTGAAATTGTAGAAAGTTCATATAGTGCATCAGTTTCACAAATTGATGAAGCCCCTCTAGTTTATAGCGGTGGAAAATATATATTGGTAGATATTTCTGAACAACACATGTATGTTTATGAAAATGATGCTTTAATTTTTAGTTTCGTCGCCTCAACAGGGATGAACAACGCCACACGCGTCGGCAATTTTAGCGTGTTAGAAAAAATCCCCAATGCGTACGGCGCCACATGGAATATTTGGATGCCAAACTGGCTCGGCATTTATTGGTCTGGTAATTTACAAAACGGAATCCATGCATTGCCAATTTTGCCAAACGGCGCACAATTATGGGAAGGCTATTTAGGTGTTCCAATTTCGTATGGATGTGTCGTTTTAGGCGCATACGAGTCACAATTGCTGTATGATTGGGCTGATGTCGGCACGCCGGTTGAAATTCAATGGTAAAAACGAATCTTTGTGTTTATAATGGTACTATCTGAAAGGTGCGCCCATGAACAATCAATATTCAAATGCACAGGGTGGAACCAATTCGAGGAATCAGAATCAGGTTATAAGTCAGAAAAGAGGCGGAAAGAAAAATAGAAATCTGATTCTTCCCATCTTCTTAATCGCGGTTGGATGCGTCGTCTTTTTATTTGCGGCTTGGTCGGCAGTGACTTCACCAGTCTTCGCTTCGATTCTTAACGGGTCACCTGCTTCACCTGCGTCAGCAAATCCTTCGGGTCAATCATTTGCGCAGTTTGAACTTGCCAAGCCAACCTATACACCTTCAGGTTCAGAGCCAATTGCTCAAGTTATTATCCCAACAGCAACTTTTACACAACTTGTTGAACAACAAGCTGTGATTATTCAACCAACCAATACCTCAATGGTAGAAATACCCACGGCAACTGCTGAAGTTGCAGTACTGCCAACGGACCCACCTAGCGAAGGTGTGGCGTATGCTGAAATTGTGGCAGATACGCCTACGCCGGAATATGTCGCACCGACTGCGATTACGTATGAACAACCTTCATCACCGGGTAATGGCGTGCGTTGGTTTGATGTTGACCTTTCTGACCAACGCATGTATGCCTATGAAGGCGATACATTAGTAAGAACATTTGTGGTTTCAACAGGCACTTGGCAAACACCCACTATTAAAGGCAGATTCAAAGTGTGGGTGAAGTTACGTTCTGCGCCTATGTCTGGACCTGGGTATTACTTACCGGATGTACCTTACATTATGTATTTTTCTGGTGATTATGGTATTCATGGTACCTATTGGCATAATAATTTTGGTGTGCCAATGAGTCATGGATGTGTGAACTTGAGCATCCCTGATGCTGAGTGGGCTTACAACTTTGCTGTGGTTGGAACAGTTGTGAATGTGCATGATTAGTAGCATGTCGTTGCGAGCCGCAGGCGAAGCAACCTCCTAATAAGTTAGAGATTGCTTCGGGCAAAGAACAAGAACGCCCTCGCAATGACATAAGAATATGAAAAAACTATCACGTCGAGACTTTATCAAATTGAGCGGATTGGGCATGGCAAGTTTGCTTGCGCCTCCGCTCAATTTTGATTTTGATGAATCGTTCCCATCCCAACCCGGGCGCGTGACCACACGTACAATTTGGTTATATGAGCAACCTTCTTTTCAAGCCAATCGTCTTAAGATATATCCAAAAGATTCATTGTTAACCATCACCAACACAGCCGTGAGTGACGATACTTCGTCACATAACCGCATTTGGTATGAAATCGGCACAGACGGCTACGCTTATTCCGGCAATGTGCAACCGGTGCAAACATTGCTCAACACGCCGCAATTGGAAATTCCAAAAGAGGGTTTATTAGCAGAAGTCAGTGTGCCGTTTACAGATGCACATGAAAACCCAGATGCAGAATCTAAAGTCATCTATCGGATGTACTTTGAAACTACACATTGGATTAAGTCTGTTGTGGTTAGTGACATAGATGGGCAAGTTTGGTATCAGGTGAGAGATGATAAATGGGATAAGTTGTATTATGTGCGGGCTGAGCATCTGCGCATATTTACTGTTGAGGAATTAGCACCCATCTCTCCCGAAGTCCCGAACCGTGAGAAAAAAATTGTCGTGCGTTTAGATAGTCAAATCGTCATCGCGTATGAATTCAATCAGCCTGTCTTTGTTGTTCCAGCCGCAACCGGCGGAATTTTACGAAGCGGCACATACACCACACCGCAAGGAAATTTCAGCACATATTTCAAACGTCCATCACGACACATGGCGGCAGGTGATTTAGCATCAAACGGATTTGATTTGCCCGGCGTGCCGTGGGTACAATATTTTACAAAAAGTGGCGTTGCCTTTCATGGCACATTTTGGCATAACGATTTCGGCAGACCGCGCTCGCATGGCTGTATCAATCTTGCCAATCAAAATGCAAAATGGTTATATCTCTGGACAATGCCAGAAGTTCCTTTCAATAAAGAAATGGCAATCAATGATTTGGGAACAAAAATTCAAATTACAACTTAAGTAAATCCATAATAAAAATTCTTAACTCCTTCTCAAACTCTTTATTTACAATTTAATGATGACTATTTCACAACTTTCTCGCCGAGACTTTTTAAAGGTCACCGCCTCTGGCGCACTTGGGCTTGTACTCTCCGAACTCGGCATAGACCGCGCTTTAGCCGCTCCGCCAAGTTCGCAAGGGTTGGCATTATTTAGCGGCGTGCAAATTTATGATGCACCATTCTTAACTGCCAATAAAATTGATTTACTCAAAAAAGATGAAGTCATTAATTTAATCGGCGATGCACAAGGCGACCAATTTGACAATAAATTTAATACGACATGGTATCAAATAGATAGAGGCTATGTTCCCTCTGGCGTGATTTTACCGGTTGAAACAAAATATCAAAAACCTGTGTATGAAATTCCCGCAGAGGGTAAATTAGCAGAAGTCAGTGTGCCGTACAGCCTCACGTATCGTGCGCCATATACATTTGCAAAAAATGCTCATCGCGTTTATTACGAGACCACTCATTGGGTCAATCGTGTGGTTGTCACACGAGAAGAGAAAACTGTCTGGTATGAGTTTTATGACAAAATTTTGAAAGAGTCTTTTTTTGTGCCGTCATACAACATGCGCATCATCCCTGATGAAGAATTGACTCAACTCTCTCCGGAAGTTCCCAACGAGGAAAAATTGTTACATGTAGACCTAGCGACTCAAATGGTGACTGCATTTGAAGGACAAAATATGGTCTTATCTGTCCGTTGTTCCAGTGGAGATCGCGGCACAGATACGCCCAAAGGACAATGGACGACTTATCATAAAGGTCCATCCATTCATATGACTAATTTCGGCGATGCCGTTGCTAACATCTATAGTTTGCCCGGCGTGCCGTGGTGTTCATTTTTCACGGGGTCAGGTCATGCTTTTCATGGCACCTATTGGCACAATGATTATGGTCGCCCACGCAGTAACGGATGCGTTAACTTGCCTTCTAGTGTTTCCAAATGGGTCTATCGTTGGACGAGTCCAGTTGTACCCGCAAATGTAGATTATTTACAATTACCCGGTCAAGGAACGAGGGTTATCGTTGAATAGTACTTTTGAGGCGAGCAAATAATTACAATCCAGTGATATGCTAATAAAAATTAACCAAAAGAGGAAACATGAATTCAATTTTTCAACATAGTCAATATTTACTCAAAC
>JAEURF010000161.1 GCA_016789205.1 Anaerolineales bacterium | reverse complement strand
ACTTCCGATAATTGGGATGAAGTGATAACGAATGCCTTGATAGAAAGCATTAACGCGGTTTGGGAAATCAATAGCAGGGTCCCAAACGGCTTGTGCATCTTTTGGTAATCGAAATGGGTCTAAAAATGGCGTCAGGTTTTCAGGAAACCATGGTGCCCAAATTTGAAGAATGTGGGGCCAGTAATAAGCGTGGACGCCTATAAAAAATAACCCACCTGTAATTAATGCCCATAAGCCTTTTTGTTTTCCATGTTGCCAGAAGATATATAAAATTGTAAATGGCAATAATGGTGCCATGTTCTGGCGAGTCATTACGGCTAATGCGGCTAGGAGTGAGCCGAAAATAATTTGCCAAAGCGGACTTTCTTTTTTTACTACAAATACGCAAATCCAAATTAACATGCAGGCAATTAAAACTTGTGAAACTGTGCGAACATGTAATTTGATAATCATTGGGCTGAGCGTAAAAATCCAAACTGCGCCCGCCGCAAACCAAGTACTTCCCCAACGGCGAACTGCAACCCATGTGCCTAATAAAGTTAATAAGCCAATCAATAAAAAGAAATATCGTCCAGTTCTTAAACCTGCGCCGAAAATGTATTCAGCAAAACCGGGGATTAAGAATGCAAATGGTGCTTTGTTGGTTAACGGTCCATACGGCTCAAAAGGCTCATACACACCGCGCATGAACAAAATTCCCTTCAGTAAATATGCACCTTCATCTAAACTGGTGACTGTGGTATGAGCATAAATCAAGCCTTGTATTAAATAGAAAAGACCTCCCAAACCTGCCAACCAAAATGGAAGAGCTGGATGAGATAATTTTTCTTGGGCTTTTTCTACAAAACGCTTCATACTTAAGGGGAAACTTGATTTAACTTTTTTGATGACGTTCCATATCCGCATCCACCATCATGGTGACTAGATTCTTAAAAGATACTTTCGGCTCCCATTTCAACTGCGTACGCGCTTTCGACGGGTCTGAAATTAATAAATCTACTTCGGCTGGGCGGTAAAATTGTTCATCCATCACAACAAATTCTTTGTAATCTAAATTTACATGCGAAAAAGCAATTTCACAAAACTCGCGTACAGAATGAGTTTCGCCTGTACCAACTACATAATTATCAGGTTTATCTTGTTGAAGCATTAACCACATCGCTTCAACATAATCACCCGCAAACCCCCAATCTCGTTGTGCTTCGAGGTTTCCTAAGCGTAATTCTTTGGCTTTGCCTGTTTTGATGCGAGCCACACCATCTGTAATTTTACGAGTAACAAATTCAATTCCACGGCGCGGACTTTCATGATTAAACAAAATTCCTGAAGTAGCAAAAATATCAAATGATTCTCGATAATTCACTGTAATCCAATGTCCATAAACTTTTGCGACACCATACGGGCTACGTGGATAAAACGGCGTATCTTCATTTTGCGGCACTTCTGTCACTTTACCAAACATCTCACTTGAAGAAGCCTGATAAAAACGAATCTTTGGGTTTACAAAACGAATCGCTTCTAACATACGCGTCACGCCAATGGCGGTAATATCACCAGTTAGAGCAGGTTGATTCCACGAGGTTGGCACAAAAGATTGTGCCGCCAAGTTATATACCTCAGTGGGTTTATATTCTTCCAACATTGCCAGCAAAGAACCTTGGTCTTGCAAATCACCTTGAACAACTGTAATATCATCTAACAAATGATGAATGCGTTCATAATTCACCGTGCTAGAACGGCGCGCAACCCCAATCACACGATATCCTTTTTTGATTAATAATTCAGCAAGATACGATCCATCTTGCCCGGTAATTCCTGTCATTAAAGCAGTGGGCATGAAAACTCCTATTCAAAATTCAGTCGCTGAATTATACACGATGTTGAATACGGTCGCGCCAAATGCCCCACACAAAAATCAAAGCCCAAGCCCCAAGAATCAACCCCACCATCTGAGCGAACGGAAGTTTCAAACCAATATACCAATAGCGGTTGGCATACCAATTTCCAAAAATAAAAATCAAAACCAATTCCATCAAAACCACACGCCATAACCAAGCATTTTTTGTCTCACGCCACCAGACCCAAACATACCCAGCCAAAATGGCTTGCCACATAAACAAAATTGTACGATAACGCGGATTATCCCATTGGTCGCCGCCACCGCGCAAAGCTGTAAACAAAATCCAAGCCCAAGCGATAATGCTCAACCACAAGATGACTTTCCGCTTCTTTTCTTGACCTAAACCTGCTCCTGCCAGCGGAGACAGAATCATTAAAGGAATCATTGCATACCACCCCACAGACCTTAAGATACCAATCACTCGCCAGACAATGGTTGTAGGCGCAATAAAAATAGCTGGCAAGACTGGCTGTAAAAAGCCATAGACCATCACAAACGGCAACTGCATCCATGCTGGCATTTCATCAAATAATTTTTGTACCCAGCCGGAGCCTTCTTCTATTTTGAAAACATTCCATTTTAAAGACTCACGCACAAAGTTGTTAATCACTGCGAGCGGAGAATCGCCAGTTAAGTTTCCGCGTGTGAGTGCTGAAGAAAGAATGAACATACCAAATATAAATACGACAATCACTAATAGAATCACCCACCAAGAGATTTGACCGCGCTGATTATCAAAATAATACCAACCTGCCAAAATGATGAGCGTGACCAGTGCTATAGATGGCGAAACTAATAACATTCCAGCAATTCCAATAGCAAGCCATAATAAAGATATTTTATTTTTTTCGTTTTGCCAGTTAATGAAGCCCCACAATACAAAAGTGCTAAACGCTAGCAGATATGGTTCACGCATGGCGCTTCCCCCGAGTAAAATGCTTTCGGGATACAGAGCAAATATCCACGTAGAAGCGGAGGCGATGTTTTCATCGAATTTTAGATTTAATGCTTTCCATAAAAATGGAATCCCCAACGTTCCCATCAAAGCAGAAATGAGAACTAACATCAAAACACGATGTGCATCTGGGGAGAGATAACGATAAATCAACGCACTGAAAGCAAGAAGCCCACCGTATTGGTCGTAGGCAAATTTTTCGTTGAAGGCATTGAGAATGGGTTGTTCTGAAATGGCGAGTTCCCATGCTTGTGAATCACGGCGATGTGCATCGGTATAAACGAAACCCGCTCTTTGGTCTTCATCGTCTATATAACCATAGATTGGAAGAGCCAAGTAAGTTGCAACACCTCCGCTAAAACGGAAGAGAAATGCAAGCGCGACAATCCAAATTAAAGGTTTGTCACCATTTGCCCATTTTGCAGATACGGTTAAGAGTAAAAAAGAAAGAAGAAAGAGGAAAGAGAAAGAAAGCCAGCCGATAAACCAATTACCCGGCTGAATGGAAGATAAACCTGCGCCGAGAATCAATGCAGAGGGAAGTATCCAATAAAAGTCTTTGATGTTGATGGATTTCATGTTTAACAAAAAAACCTCTCGGCAATTATACCTATGAAGGGTATGTTATAGCCGAGAGGTTGAAGTTATTTCCGTGATTGCGAGACAGAGATTGCTTCGGGCAAAAAACAAGTATGCCCTCGCAATGATGTGTGATGTTAATCTGTGATGGTGAGGTTGCCTGCGCCCATTTCGATGATAAAGGTAAGCGTGTGACCTTCCCCTTTTTGTTCATACACGCTTCCATTTTGACTCCAGCCTGAATCTGTATTGACGTTTAATGCGCCGCCTTCAACTGTGACAATGGCGTTAACGCCTTCTGGAATAACCAGTATGACATTGCTCAAGCCAGATGAGATTTTTATGGTGGCATCACGTTGTAGTTCGCCGGAGAAATCTAAGGTGTAATCACCCGCGCCGGATGAAAAGTCAAAGATGCTAAAATTTGCATTGGCAAGCCCAGTGATGCGTAGGTTTGATGCGCCGGTAGAATAGTTGAAGCGCGTCATCTCAACTTGATTTGGTTCAGAGAAAGATACATTGACATCTGCCGCGCCATCTGTGATGGTGAGATTGGTGAGTGAAAGCCCACCAAATTCAAATTCGCCTTGATAGGCACCTGAATCAATATCTAGATTCATAGGTTGTTCACTTAGTTTGAAATCCCATTCGTTTGTAATTTCATCAAAAGATGGGAAGCCGGTAAAGTTAACTTCGCCCATTTTAATTTCTACATCACCGCCTTCGGTGTTGACTTCTGGTTTAAGTGCTTCGTAGTTATAAGTGACTGTGCCTTCTACAAGGTCGTTTGCACCGGGGGATAATGTCAAATCGCCTGCACCAAAAGATAATTTCAAATTCACTTCCTCTTCTGTAGGATAGGGAATTTTGATATCTTCTTTTACTTCGGGTCCCGGTTGAATTTTGCCGGGTATATTAATGTTGAATCC
>JAEURF010000160.1 GCA_016789205.1 Anaerolineales bacterium | reverse complement strand
AAAAACGTTTCAGGATACGCACGCGCTGACATTTCCAAACGGGATAGAGTTACTCGCATTTCACGGTTCGCCTCTTGCTACCACCCACCTGATTCAAGCAACTACAGACTCTAGTTTGTTGGATACATATTTTGAAGGTCAAAAAGCGACTGTATTAATCGGTGGACATTCACATATTCAAATGCACAGACGCTATGGCAATAAATTGATTTTGAATTCTGGCAGTGTTGGGAATGCGTTTGTATTTGCATTTTCGCCGGGCAAGCCACCGCATCTACTGCCATGGGCTGAGTATGCAATTTTAGAACAAACAGATAACACCTTTAGTGTAGATTTACGCCGTGTTTATTTTGATATTCCAAAGTTAGTAAAGATAATTAGAGAAGGTGATTTACCCGGTAAGGCGTGGTGGTTAAGGCAATATGGGGCGGAGTGATTCAGTAAACAGTTATCAGTTATCAGAGGGCAGTAAGCGTGGATTTTTCAAATCCACGCTTTTTGTTTTTATTCGTCATGCTATACTAAAAATAATTGGAGCAGATTATGACAATCACAAAATTTACTCATGCCACTATTATTGATGGAAATGGAAACAAGCCGATTGAAAATGGCTTGGTTGTTATAGAAGATGAAAAAATAATTTTTGCTGGCAAGTTGGAAGATTGGAAAGATGCGGAAGATAAAACGTATCAAGAAATAGATTTGACAGGCAAATATATTTTGCCCGGTCTGATTGATTGTCATGTACATATTGCGGCGGAATGTTTACCTGATAGCACGATGACTGGTCCATGGGGTTGGACTTCTTTAATCATGTTGAAACATGCCCAAAATACTTTAGCGGCGGGTGTGACAACAATTCGAGATGTCGGCGGAAGGCATCATTTAGAATTTTCTTTACGAAAAGCAATGGAAGCGGGTTTATTTGCCGCACCGAGAATGTCATTGGCTGGAAAATTACTTGCGATTACATCTACTGGCAGTGAATGGTACGATGGCATGTATCGTGAAGCCGATGGTGTAGATGAAGTTCGAAAAGCCGCACGTGAGCAATTAAAAGCAGGCGCTGATTTGATTAAAGTATTAGCAACAGGTGCTGTGCTTGCGCCTGGAGAAAAACCAGGTGCGGCTCAATTTGAAATGGAAGAGATTCGTGCCGCAGTGATAGAAGCAAGAAAAGTCGGGAAAATTGTCGCCGCACATGCGCATGGAATAGAAGGAATTAGAAATGCAGTGGAAGCCGGGGCAAAAACAATTGAGCACGGAACATATTTGAATCAAGACCCAAAAGTTATGGAAAGAATGGCAAAAGAAAATATTTATCTTGTACCAACTTTGAAAGCAGGCGTAGATATTATTGAAGGAAATAAGCCCGGCATCCCAGATTGGATTATGGAAAAAAGCAAAGCGACTCAAGAAGATGCAATTTTATCTTTAAGAAAAGCTCATGAAATGGGCGTTCCGATTGCAATGGGAACAGATGCGGCAACTCCATATAATTTTCATGGTGAAAATGCGATGGAACTTTTTTATATGTCACAAGCAGGGTTATCAAACATGGATTGTATTGTGGCTTCTACGAAAAGTGCGGCGAAGGCTTTGGGTTGGGAGCATAAACTCGGTACATTAGAAAAAGGAAAATTAGCAGATTTAATTATCGTGGCAAAAAATCCGCTTGAAGATTTAAAGTCATTAGCGGATAGAAAAAATATCGAATATGTTATGCAAGGCGGTAAGTTCGTGGCTCGGCAATTTGCAAGTGATTCCGGAATCCCAGAAGAGTTGATGGCTGGGGCGTGGGTGTGTTGTGGTTAGCAAAATGTTGAATATGTAGAAACAAGCCTCCCTGAAGTTTGAAGCGGGATGTCTTAATCGAGTAAAATTAAATCAATGGCTGAGAAAAAGTCTAAAGTTTTTATATCGTATTCGCGCAAAAACAAAGCGTTTGTGCGAAAGTTAAATGCCGCTTTAGACGAAGCAGGTTTAGATGCTTGGGTGGATTGGGATGGAATTCCGTTAACTGTAGATTGGATGAAAGAAATTACAAACAGCATTGTGGCATCAGATGCTTTTTTATTTGTGATGAGTCCAGATTCATTAGGTTCTGAATATTGTTTGAAAGAGTTAGAACTTGCTCTAGAGGGAAATAAAAAAGTCATTCCGGTGGTGTATTACGAACCAGCCAAAAGGCAAAAAGTTCATCAAAAGTTAGCTTCGTCTAATTGGGTGTTCATGCGCCCGAAAAAAGAAAAATTTAAAGAAGTTTTACCAAAGTTAATCGAAGCAATATTTACAGATTTTGATTGGGTCAGCGACCATACACGTTTATCACAACGTGCGGCGGAATGGAATTTAAAAGAACGCAACACCAGTTATTTATTGCGGGGGTCAGATTTAGATAATGCTGAAAAGTGGATGACCGAATCAACCACACAAGTTGAACGGCAAGTGACTCCGTTGCAAGCGGAATATATCCGCGCTAGCCGCGAGTACGCAATTAAACGTCAGAAAAACTTCACTCGGACGATTGGCATCTTAATGCTTGGCAGTGTTTTATTATTTATCTTTTCCCTCATCCAATGGCAGAGAGCAGTAGAAAATGGAAAGCTAGCACAAGAAAATGCTTTAATCGCCGCCGCAAACGAACGCAATGCAAAAGAACAACAAGCCTTAGCAGAACAGAATGCACAACGAGCAATTGACAGTGAAAACCAAGCAAAAGCTCAGAGAAGTGCGGCACAAGCAAGAACCTTAAGCGAATTAGCCGGGCAATTGGATGCAAGTACGTTGCTAGCCTTGGAGTCACTTACGCGTTTTCCTTCACTGGAAGCCGAAGATGTTTTAAGAAATAACATCAGCAAAATGCCGATACCGCTTGCCCATTTAAATCATAGTGGCAGAATTTGGAATATCACACTTAGCAAAGACGGGCCATATTTTATTTCATCCAGTGCAGATGACACCGCCTGCGTCTGGACAATTGAAGGCGAAAATAAATATTGCGTAACCCATGAAGATGATGTCACCGATGCAATCACAACAGATGACGCAAGTCTCTTAATCACCGCAAGCCGTGATGGCTCCGTCCGTTTTTGGGATTTTGCAAACGGCACGCCTCTCGACGTGTTTGAACTTGATTCACCCATCTTAGACATTGACCTTAACCCACAAAACAACATGCTGGTTGCCGGGCGTGAAGATGAAGTAGTTACTGTTATTGACCCAAACCTGCGCCGAATTGTGTATGACTTTAATTTCAACAACGGACCTATCAATGTCGTCAAATTCCACCCCAATGGCGAATGGTTAAGCATCGGCACAAAAGATGGCAGAGTGCGGATTTGGAAAGCAAAAACTGGTTTACTTGAATCAGGTCCACGCCATGATGCGGAAATATTTAATCTCGTCATCAGTTCAGATGGCAAAGTAAGTGTTTCCGTTAGTGAAGATAGCACAGCGCGCATCTCAAGAGCAGAGACAGGTCGCCAGACTCATGTACTTAAACATCCAGATTGGGTAGAAGATGTTGCCCTAAGCCCTGATAACACCTGGTTTGTAACTGTGTCGGACGACAAAATTGTACGGGTATTTGATACAGCTACAGGTGTAGAAAAGATGCGCATGTATCACAGCAGTTTTGTACAACGAGTCAAAATCAGCCCGGATGGAAATTGGATTCTGACCACAGGCTATGATTTAACTGCCCGCCTCTGGGACTCCCATACAGGCGCACTCGTCCTTGAAGCCTCTTTAGATGGAATAGGGTCTGCGCTTTTGTTTAGTCAAGATGGAAAACGCATCATCGTCGGTGACCGAAACGGCAATATCACCATTTGGGATATTTCAAGTTTATATTCGCGCATGGGCTATCTTGAATTTAGTGAATTTATCAATAAAGCCAAATTTGACCCCAACGGCAACGCTATATTTGTTAACCCTGATGATAAATTTGTTTGGCAAATTCCATACGACCAAATTACAAGTATTACCAATGGCACATTAGGCAAGCAAGTTTTTTCAACAAATGATTTGACTTCATTATTAGAATTCAGTCCAAATGCAAAATGGATTGCAGTTTCTGAAAACTCGGAAGTAAACCGCTCACAAGCTGTTTTATTTAATCTCGAAACAGAAGTTACCTATACCCTTCCCCATAGTTCAGATTTAACTGGGCTTTCGTTTAGTGCAGATAATAAGTATCTCGCCACCACCAATGAAGACAATACCGAAGTAACCATTTGGGATGTAGAGACAGGGCAGAAAATAAACACAATCCAATTTGATGAAGTTGCTCTAACAGCAGTTTTCAGCCCAAAAGATTCTACGCTAGCTATCGGATTAGATAATAAAATTATCTTATGGGATATTGCTACAAATCAAGAAATATATTCTTTACTTCACATCGGCAAAGTCAAC
>JAEURF010000015.1 GCA_016789205.1 Anaerolineales bacterium | reverse complement strand
TTGGTCAGTAGTAATTGATGACACAGTGACAAATCAACCAGCCCCCTGCTTCTACGAATCCATGTTTTCTAACACTCCAGTTAATAACTCAATCAAGACAGTTTTGACTGTGTTTTTATCTGTAGCGACGCAGGGCAACATTTTTGTATTTTTATCTAAACGCAACGCATGGCGCATATCTTCCAAATCCCATGCGTCTTCCATATCTTGTTTATTCGCGGCGACCACAAACGGAGTTGGTGCATAAGCGCGGAAGGTTTCCAAAATAGAACGCGCCTCACGGAATGTTTCCGGGCGAGTGCTATCTACCAAAACAATAAAGCCTAACATCCCTTCAGAAAGAATCTCCCACATAAAGTCAAAGCGTTTTTGACCCGGCGTACCAAATAAATATAAGACCAAATCTTCATCAACAGTGATGCGACCGAAATCCATTGCCACTGTCGTAGCCGATTTCACACTTTTTTCTTCCGCAGAAGAAATTTTTCTTTCTGTGGCGACCACGTCAATTTCACTGACAGACTGAATAAACTGCGTCTTGCCAGCGCTGAATGGACCTGTGACTACCATTTTGACCGTTTGCATAGTTCTTATCCTTCCGGCTCTATCCTTAACTAAATCTTGCGAATGCGGCCGATCAGTTTGTTTATCAATGATTTTTGTTCTTCTTTGTTCTGCGTCGGGAAAGCTTTTGCATTGGTTGTCGCCGCAGTTGGCACCGGCGCATCATTCATACGCACCAACTCTACCAAACCAGCTTGCAAAAGACCATACACAATTCTACGGACTTCAATTTCGGTCAACTTATTCGTTTTCGCAATCTGACGCATCGAATTCTTCGGGTCAACGAATTTGACAACCTTCCACTCGTCCACACTCAAATTGACATTCGTCAGCGGGCGTTCAGTAAACTTGAGTCCCATATCGAGGCTTGGAATTTCATCCTGCAATTGCTCCAACTCACGCAACTGACGGGAGCCTTCAATAATAATATTCTCAAGGTCAAGCCGTACATTAATGCGGTCTTCCGGCGGATGAATATCATTCTCAAAACGAAAAACGCCTTCAACCCAAGTAAACAACTTACGAACTAAATCTGTAAAATAACCTTGCAGGTTTAACAAAATATCATCTTGCGTCACGTACCCTGCATTAATCAACAACAAACCCAATTCTTTATCTGTCATTTGTCCGGCGCGGTCAGCAATCGCTTTATACTGATTGACATTAATCTTATTCGCCTTATACAAAACAGATGCCAAACTGCCATCATCCTTTCCAATGCGGGCATACGCCAACTTGCCTTCACGGAAAGAAATATAAGCCTGCTCAGAGGTTCCATCCACAATCAACGTGCCGGTCTTGCTGGCAAGGTTAATTAGGTTGAGTAGTTGTGTAACTGTAAAATCGCGCAAGTTTCCACGAAGTGCCATTTATCCTCAACTTTCCCTCTTTAAAAAGGGAACGCCCGAAAATTATACTTGTAAACTTCAAAATGCGTCAATTAATCTACCTAACACTCTTGTAGGTCAGGAGGATTTTGACATCCTCTACGCCTCAACAGAATCTTCCATCGCCTCATTCTTAGACTGGGAATTTGCTCTGCTAACCAGAGACATTGCCGGTGTCAACAACAGACCCGAAGTTGCAATCGCCGCCGTCACAGATAAATAACGCGCTACCAAACCTGAACTGCCACCTGCAATCTGACCAATCGAATCTACTTGTCCGCTCATCGAATGAATCGTAGCGCGCGTTTCAGAATCCAATTTTTGATTGACCCACGCCGTATGCAAAGGAGACCGAACGTCGCGCAATGTATCAATAACAAGATACAGGCATAACGTTAAAGAAAGAAGCGGAGAAAAAGCAAAACCAATCATCGCGGCGGCAATCAGTCCGGTCACAATCATCATCGCTCTTCCAATCGCTAAAGGACTTCCTGAGTCAACTCTTTTTTCTACAAATTGAACTGCGAAAATTGTCAGCACCGCCGAAGCAATTCGTAAAATTGCAAAAAATGCAACCTGATTATTTCCAAAAAGGATTGGAATTTCAAAATTATCAAGCAAATGTTTTACCCAAAGCCTATCGAAGCCTTCGCTATATAAACCATAAAAAAAGCCGACGCCTAAAATGGTCATCAAGCGCGGACGAACTTTCACAGCTTTCAAACCTTCATTAAAAGTGTGTAACATTTGTCCCCAATTTGTGCGTTCTTCTTGAGACGTCGGTGTAAAACCTGTTTCAGGCATGATGAAAAATAAAACAACGCCAATTAATAACACACCGATTGCGCCAAAGATAATTGGCAAAGCGACATTGTTTGCACCGATAAAAATCGCAAGCCCCATGCCAATCAATGATGCCACTAAACCATAACGTGTAGCGCGTAAAAATAACCCATTTGCTTTTTCTTCACCAATCTCATCTGAAATCCAGGCTTGGGTTGCGCCACTGGTAAATGTATAACCGAGTCCCCAAATCACTTGCGCTAATAAAATCGGCAAAAATGCCGGGAACAAACCTTCGATTAAAAACCCAACGCCCATTAATAGATAACCAATGATGATGGATAATCTTCGTGAATACACATCGGCGACAACGCCGGTTGGTATCTCAAATAAAAATGCAGAAATTTCTAAGGTTGTGCCGACCAAAACCAATTGCAATGGAGTTAAGCCAGCCACTGTGGCTTCATATAATGACACAGTCACAAACATCATTGAGAAAAATGCTGAGGCTGTAAATTCGATAAATAAATAAACTTTAGAGGCTTCAACTTTCATGTTCATTTCAATATTTTTTTAATTTCATTCATTGCTACATTTGCATCACGGAATAAAATTCCGTGCATTCCCAATTTTTGACAGGCTTCAATATTCGCCGCGACATCATCTACAAACACCGCCTCACTCGCCTTGACTTCAGCCTGCTCCAACGCGTGGACATATATTTTCGCCTCAGGTTTAGCGACTTTGATTTCTGCCGAAATCGTCAATGTATCAAAAGCATCGTCCAATTGTTTTTTGACAAGATATGCACGCATGTCAGACCACGCGTTGCTAATGAGACCTGTTTTGTATTTGGGTCGCAAGTCACGAATCAATTTGACGAGTTCATGGTCAATCACATCACCAGCGAAAAATTCAGATTCAAACTTTGCGATTTCATCTTTCCCAAGTTTGAGCCGTTTGGCAATCGCTTTCCAATGTTCTTCTACTTTAATCTCGCCTATGGTTGCTTTTATAGCAGTTGGGCTGGCAAAGACGAGTTTATCTATATCGTCATATTCCATGCCAAATTTTTGTGCCAAATGCTGGCGTGGAGATTGAAATTCTGTGCGTTGAATCACTCCGCCGAAGTCAAAAAATATTGCTTTAATGGTCATGTTGTTTTCCATATTATTTCATAAAAAAACCCGCAGAAGGTTTTCATCTGCGGGAGATTGCTTCGGGCGTTGCCCTGGCAATGACATTAAAAATTTACTACTTTTTGCCTTTTTTAGCCGGAGACTTTACACCACGCGGTGCTGGCTTTGAAGGGGTTGTCCTTTTTGCAGAAGCAGGTTTAGAAGGACGTTTGCGTTTGGAAGCCGATGGTTTAGCAGATGTTGCGGCTGTTTTTTTGCTGGTAGATGTTTTTAATGCCGTCTTACGGAGCGATTTTGAAAGTGGCTCCGTTTTGAGGGAAGCAGTAGCAGGCGTCACGTTAGAACTTGAGGCGGGTTGCGGAGGCGGCATATTTTTAGCGGCTTCTTGCCAATTCGGGTAGAAGAGTTCCATCCGCTGGCGTGAAATCGAATTTGCGCGACGACAACGTGGGCAATGAGCATCGTAGTGGTTCATGCTTTTTTCATTCATGGTGACGAGTGCGGTGAGCATCTCATTGCGACTGAGTGTAAAAGGGGTCTGACAATATAGGCAACGCAGGTTCATAGGGAAAAGTCCTTCTTTCGTGACGTAGTTTCTAAACAGGTGGTTCGTTGACTTGATTCTACCTGATTTTTGATGAAAGTATAAAAGAAGTAGACAGGTAAACAGATGCTCAAGTAAAACTTGCGACCTGTGTACCTGTCTGCAGACGGTATAGTTTTTCTACTTCCCTGCCCGTAATTCTTTTTCATAAACAACATAGTTATTAGCAATGCTCATGCCGGCCTTTTCATACAAACGGGTTGCGCCAGTAGGGTTGGAGGAATCTACACCTAAACCAACGCTTTTTATTCCGCGCTTGTAAAATTCTGCAAACGAATGAGTAAGCAAAGCCAACCCCAGCCCTTTTTTACGCCATGGTCGGCGGACTCCCAATGTGCCAACCCAGCCAATTTCATTCAAATAGCGGTTTTGAGAAAAACCTGCAATTTGGTCACCTTCCCAAGCGATGAGCCAAAGGGTTGGGTCAAATTCTGGTCTTTCTAATTTTCGTTGATACCATTCTTCATATTTTGAGTCATGGCTTCCCCAATGGTCACGGAAGGCTTCATTATCAGCTTCCCAAACCAAGCGGACATGTTCCTCTTGAACGAATGGACGAAACTCAATGCCATCTGGCAAAGGTTGCACTTCAGGAGCACTTTCAAGTTTAATTTCCATACGCCAAAAATACCGCACGGGAGCATAACCAAACTTTTTATGTAAAGATTGAAAATATGTATCTTTGATATTCATGGCACTATGAACAAAAACGCGACTATCCACAGGGGCAAGCGGAATATGTTCAAGTGCGCGTTTTTCTGCATGTTGAAAGAGCATGTCACCTACAGGTGTATTTTCATAATCTTCATGAACATAGCCATCGAAATGTAATTTGGCATGTTCATCGCCATCAAAAACTTCCCAATAACCAACAACTTCTTTTTCAGAATTCTCTACAACAAAGGCATCGGTTTCCGGGTTAAAACCTGTGGCACGCCAGTTATGTTCAACATCTTCTGGTGTTTCAGCGGTTTCGGCATCCCCATTTGCTACACTGGATAAGTACATCAACTTTGCCACTGCTTGAACATCATCCCAACGAACTGGACGAAGATTTAATTCTGTCATTTCTTTTGCTTTCATGTTTCCTCACTTTCTTGTTTATGGGTACGTCGCGTTCTTTGTAAATTTAACTTAATTGATTAAGCGCGACGCACTTTATTTTGTTAGTGTTAACCATTCTTCACGCAAAATGCCCATATAAAGCGAATCATAACGAACGCCATTACGCAGACCTTCTCCGCGCACACGTCCTTCTAAAGTAAAGCCAACTTTTTGATACGACTTCAAAGCGCGTTCGTTGTATGAATGTAAACCTAAAGTAATCCGCCTTAAGTTCAATTCACTGAATCCATAACCGACGATTAAACGCATCGCATCTGTCCCAAAGCCTTTGCCCCAATACTCGCGCTCGCCGATAAAAATACCAAGCCAAGCATCGCCTTGATTCCAACGTTGAATCCAAAGCCCAGTACTGCCAATCAATAGGTCATTTTCTAAGGTACGAATTGAAAAGCGAAAACTTTTATCACCTTGTTTTTCATCACCTTTTTCAACAAACTCTTTCAACTTTTTTTCAGACCATAGTTGAGCGGGCGCACTATCTGCTAAACGATGAAACTCAGAGTCATGGTCCCATTTGAGATAAGTTTTCGACATCACTTCCGGTGACTCAGCCCCCAAGCGGACAAGGGTTCCACGATAAATATCTTTCATCGCTTCACCCCTGACCCGCAACTTGTTCGCGCCATTCAGCATTTAACAAGCCGAAAGAGACTAAATCCCAAAATTCGTTATCACGATGAACGGCTTTGCGACGACGCACTTCTTCCATGAAACCAAACTTTTGGAAGAGACGAATCGCGCCTTCGTTATAAGCAGGCACAACAGCCGTGACGCGGTACAAATTTAATTCATCAAATGCAAAACGCAATAACATGCTGAGGGCTTGCGAGCCATAGCCTTTGCGTCTAAATTCTGAGGCGCCAATGCCGAGGCGTAGAAATCCATTGCTGTTTGCCCAATCAATCCATTCAATCACGGCTTTACCGATGAATTGATTATCTTCGCGGGTTTGAATGGTGAAATAGTATAGATTCTTATCTTCTTGCATTTCTTTTTCAATGCTTTCATATTCTTTCTTGAGCATCGCGGCAGAAAGCGGACGAATCGGCTTGAGTTCCATCAACCGCATAAATTCAGCATCATGCGTCCATTTGGATTCAATGTCAGGATGCGTTTCATGGTCAATCGGACCGAAACGGACATCCTTCGCTTCAAACAACTGGGTTTGTATATTTAACATTTTTCCTCTTTGTCAATAAAAAAAACAATCACATGGTTGTCACCTGTGATTGTTTTTCATCATTAAATAAAAACGACCACAGGCTTGTGCGCTGTGGTCGCATAGACTCGAATAAAAGCCTACCGACGAACAGGCGCACTACGGGTATCAGCACCGAACATGCCAATTTGAGAGAGTTGTGTGTAGAACTTGAACATAAACATTAAGCGTGCGCCTCCTTTCTTAAATTTTGCTTTTTGAAGCGGCGAGAGTTTATCATGCAAACCAAAACATCGTCAAGGATGAAATCACAAAAACAGTACTAAAGTAGGACAAACTTTTTAATATTTTATAACTTTTCAAATTGAATTACTTTCGTCATCATAACGGTCTACAAACATACGGGATGGATTAGTAGGGTCATAGATTACCCATATTTTCTGTCCTATTTCACTAATGATTTCATCATTTTCTGATTTTGTATTCCTTCGAAATACTTCATCGCGAAACTTCGCTTGAAATGCAGGCTGACCCTCCGGTTGAACTTCTACGTCATAATATATCTTATGTACAAACTTGTTTCTAGTCCCTTCCCATTTAGCAGACTTAATGATGGCAAGTGCTGTAACCCCACCATTTTCTCGGATACTTTGTCTTTCTGCTCTTTCTTTATCAAGTCTTTCATTTATTTTTTTATTTTGTGCAGAAATCATCTTTATAAATGGGATTGCTCCTACTAACACCAATGCGCCAATACATGCAAAGCAAGTTAAGTTTGCCCAATTCAGTGAGTAATCCATAAAATATGATTTCCTCTTCTCAGTTTCTATTCAGTTTACATTACGGATTTGAAGTTAATATTCTGCCAGCTAGTAATTCATCCAAAATAAATTGAACTTGTGCTAGTTTTCCATCGGTGAGAATGCCGGGGTCTACATCCGCAAGCCCAAGTGGAGATTGAACGTTTTGTCCGCCTTGACCATTAATCAACTGGGGCCAGGCAATTTCAATGGCTTTGACAGTATCCGGCGAAACCGTCATCACCCACCCGCCGGGGCGGGTCGGTGGCATACGTGTACCAATCAAATACACGCCTTGTGTACCGACATAGGTTAACAAATCATCTGTTGCAATGGATGGGTAAATATACAAAGCATCCACATCGCGGTCATTGATGAGGACGTTAGCATAACCACCATGCAAAGAAACATCTTCTGTGGTTGGAATAGATAAAAAGGTTGGGTACTCTACAGCCGTAAAATAAATCCGTTTACACAAACCGCAGTAATAACGCATACCATTATTAAAAGCATTAACTGCACGGACTGCATCTTGGTCACCATCTGGATATAACATACCGATATGATATTCATACGTTAACATCGCCAATGTGTAACCAGCAAGAAAAGCAGGCAATTCCACTTGATTATCCGGCGCAAGCACACTTAAATTTCCGCCAGCGGTTAAGTTTGGAATATTGACTGCAAGAAACTGTACGTTTGGAACTGTCGGCGCGAGTGTAGCAATTCCGGGGTCAGGAGGAAGCGCAATTACAACTTTCAAAGTTGGGTCATTAACATCTTCTTGTGTCAATTGATTGCGAACTTGAAAACGAAAACCAGAAACTTGTGCTAAATCGTAAACTGTTTTTTGATACAAGTCTGATGTCGTTTTATCCATATCAATTGGCAAAACCAAAATTGCCAAAGGAGTGGATGCCGTAGGAATCATCGTCGCTGTAGGTGGCGGAGTGTGAGTCGGTACAACGGTTGGTGCCGGAATTTCAGTCGGCTCGTTGCCTCCGCACGCGGCTAAAACGGCGACGATTAAGATTGCAAATAAAAATTGTTTAACACGCACTTTGTTTCTCCAAAATCAGAATACAAGGATTATAGCCGATGTTAATTCACCGTCCCACAGGTTTATATTTGAAATTACGTTTAATGGAAATAACCTACGGGACGTTATATTTAAAACAAAAGAGACGCACGACTTTTCATGCGCCTCTTTCTTCGGGGATACTTGATTAGTGAACCGCGACTTTAATTTTCTTCGGGCGAGCAGATTCGGCTTTTGGCAAAGTGAGCGTCAGCACACCATCTACAATTTTTGCTTCCACTTTTTCCGCGTCAATTTCTGTCGGCATTCGTAACGTGCGGCGGAAAGCACCTTGCGGAATTTCGCTCAAAATGAAATCTGCATTTTCATCGGCTTTGTATTCGCCTTCAATGCTGAGCACATTCTCTAAGACTTGAATATTCAGGTCTTCGGCTTTCAAGCCTGGCACAAGTGCATAGAGAGTGTAAGCATCTTCGTCCTCACGAACATTGACGCGCAGAGAATTTTGGCGTGGTTGTTCTGCCAATCGGCGAACGACACGGCGGAAGGGATAGGGTTGGATATAGAGTGACATAATTTGTTTCTCCTTAATTTGTATTTTTTATTGGGTTTATGTTAAATAAAAAATGTAAGAAAAAAGATAACGATGTGTAGAATTTTTGTAAGAGAAACTTCCAATCACCGTTCCGCAGGTGTGACTTAAACATCTAAATTTATTACGAACCCTGCGGGATGTTTTGCCCAAAGGTATAATTCTCCCAATGAAAAAGTTTATCTGGCTGATTATTCCTGTGGTTGCCCTTGCAACCACAGGAATTTACTTGTACTTTAACTATGGAAGAAATGCCCGTACTGTCGAGGTGATCAATTGGTTTCGAGACCCTGCCTCCAGACCAGAATTAATGATGACGACTGGAACACAATGCAATGATGCGCCATTCATTTTTCCAACAAACGGTTTGATTGGCTTCATCTGGGATGACTCATTCCGCCCCGGTCACCGCCACTCTGGGTTAGATATTTTCGCCGGGACAGAAATTGGCATTACGCCAATCGTGGCGGCTTACCCCGGCTATTTGACACGTCAAGAAGATTGGATTTCTACTGTGATTATCCGCGTGCCAAATGACCCGCTTCAGCCTTCTCGCCAAATTTGGGTGTACTATACTCACATGGCAGGACCGAACGGCAATTCGTTTGTTTCTGCTGAATTTCCGCCCGGCACAGAAGAAGTATTTGTAGAAGCGGGCACATTATTGGGTTATCAAGGAAATTATTCCGGCGACCCGTTAAATCCAGTAGGTGTGCATTTGCATATTTCAATCGTCGAAGATGATGGCTTTGGAAATTTCAAAAACGAGTTAGAAATTGAAAATACATACGACCCTTCGCCCTATTTTGGTTTGCCATTGAATGCGAATGAAAACCCTGATTTAATACCAGTATGTGAGAAATAAGAAATGAGTTATGAGAAACGAGTTACGCATTACGAATTAAGGAATTTAGATGAACTTACATGATAAAGTTATCCTCATCACAGGTGCAGGTAAAGGGAATGGGCGTAGAATGGCAGAAGAATTATCCAAACATGGCGCGGTCATTGCCGCGAATGATATTTCACCGATGAATGTTGAGGAAGTGGTTGATTCAATTAATAAGAATGGTGGGAAAGCCAAAACCTATATTGAAGATGTAGCCAAAAAAGTTGGCGCACAAGCGTTGATTAAAGATGTAGAAGATGATTTTGGCAGAATTGATGTTTTGATTAATCATGCTTCGGTTGAGCCACATGTTTCTTTATTGAAAATGGATGAATGGGATTGGCATCGTGTACTTGATGTGAACATCACGGGTGCTTTTTTGATGATGCAATCCGTTGGGCGGACGATGAAAGAAAAAGGTTCAGGTGTAATTATCTGCTTGGTTGAAGAATCAGGTGAAACGTTAAAGAAAGAGGCGGGGGCATATTTTGCAAGTCAGGCGGGGTTGAGAGAGTTATCCAATCAAATGAATATTGAATTGAGCCAGTATCATGTGCAAGTATTTGCTGTTGAAAATTCTGAAGATACTGCCCATAAAATTTTTGCGTTGTTGGAGGAGTTATGAAAGAGTTGCTAGAATACCGAGAAAAATTAATAGCAAGGTTATCTGAAGCGACAAAAGAATTTTGTGAAGTTTGCGAAAATTTTGCCAACCCATTTGAAAAAGTAGATGGCGATTGGAATGTACATCAAATTGCTTCGCACACACGTGATGTGGAACATTTAATTTACGGTGCGCGGGTTCGCCAAACATTAAATGAAGATAACCCATATTTCAAAAGTTTTGATGCCGATGTGTGGATGACAAATCATTACGATAAAGATGAGCCGTTACACAAAATATTAATTGATTTTGATACAAACGTCACTGAAATGTGCAATATCTTAAATGAATTACCGCAAACAGGTTGGTCGCGTTTGAGCAGGCATGAAAGCGGAGGCAATGAATTAACTTTGCAAATTTGGGTGGAACGAAGTTTGGCACATATTGAAGAACATTTGAAAGCATTGAAAACTATAAAATAACAATGTTTCCATATACAAAACTTATCAGCGATTCGATCCTGCTTCGCCCATATGAATTTGGTGAAGAAGATAAATTACACTTTGCGATTCATTCTTCTTTAGCCGAATTAAATCCGTGGATGAGTTGGGCGACTGAACAATATACCAAAGATATTGCTAAAAATTTTATAACCGTTACACGGGCTGAATGGTCACGCGGCGGATTATATAGTTTTGCCATTATAGATTCAAATACAAATGAGTTGCTCGGCGGTTGTAGTTTGAGCCATATTCATCCAATTTATAAATTTTGTAATCTTGGCTATTGGGTCAAAACTTCACATCACGGCAAAGGCATTGCCGGAGTTGCCGCAAAGTTAGCGGCGCGTTTTGCATTTGAAAAATTAAATATCATCCGTGCAGAAATTGTGATTGCAGTGGGCAATCAAGCCAGCAAACGTGTAGCCGAAAAAATCGGCGCACATTATGAAGGGATTTTATTAAATCGGATGACGGTGCGAGAAAAAATTTACGACGCATACATGTTCTCGCTTCTTCCCGCAGATTTCGGCTTGACAGCCCAGTTGTGACATTTACTTTGCCCCAACCACTTTGAGGAACTTTGGTCTATTGACTTAAAATAAAAATGCAATATGATGAGCATATAAAAAAATAATATAAAGGAGGAACGGTTTTATGGCTGAAAGTGATGCAAGGTTGCACGAAAGAAAGCACTTCTGGCGGGATGAACTTTTACTTATTATTAGCATGGTGGCTTTTGTGGTTGTGGTCTACGCATTAGACAATGCGCTTGACCCTGTGTTTACACCGTCCACACTTTTATTTGCTGGTGTTTTGTTGGCACTTGTGCCAGCAGGTATTTGGCTGGTCTTCTTCAATTTACAAGACCGTGCTGAGCCAGAACCCAAAGGGTATGTATTGGGTATCTTTGTATTAGGCGCATTGCTCGCCGCCGCAATTGGAATTCCGGTCGTTGAAAGTCTCTTCCGCGTTTCACATTGGGCATATACCAGTACGGTGGCAACAATTCTTGGTGGCATTTTAGTCGTCGGCTTTACACAAGAATTTTTGAAATATGCCGCAGTCCGTTACAGCATTTATCATACAGATGAGTTTGACGAGCCAACCGATGGGGTCATTTATGCCACTGCCGCAGGCTTAGGCTATGCCACAGTTTTAAATATCCAGTTTGTCGTCTCGAATGGAGGCGTAGATTTAGGCTCAGGTGTCATCCGCATGGCAGTCGTCGCATTGGCGCAAGCCGCGTTTTCTGGCATCACCGGATATTTCCTCGGGCGTGCAAAATTTGAGTCTGAACCGATTTGGTGGATGCCTTTGGGGATTACCCTAGCCGCAGTGTTTAATGGTCTCTTCAATTGGTTACAAGGTATTGTCATTCAACCAACTGTGACATTAAGTGGCTCAACAAATAATGCTTGGATAGGTTTAGTATTAGCAACAATCGTGGCGTTGATTACCACAGGCGCATTACTTTGGTTGGTACGCCGCAATATCAAACACTTACAAACAACGGAATAGGAGGAGACCATGCATACAAAACAAGTTTCGCTTGGCGACCGTTATGCCGAAATTGCTGTCATACTTGTAACGGCAATTGCTTTGTTACTCGGCTGGTTTTATAAATCAAGTATTGAAAATGCAAGCCTACCCTTTAATGCAAGTGGAGTGACTGCCGAAGCGCCGAGCGGTTGGTTACAACCTCAACCTTCTGGCAATGAATTATTCCGTGCGGTTGATATTAATTCAGGTGGTTTTGGCACAACATATATTATTAGCAAAATCACAATTGCAGATGACGTGCCTGCTTTAGAAGTTGCTAGTATTGTTGCCTTAGCACACGCACAAGATTTATTGGCATTCCGCGTGTTGAATCAACAAGAAGTACAAGTGTATGGGCGCACTGCCTATGAATTAAGTTATGTTTTTGTTGAATCGAACCCAGACCTTACACACAGCGAACTTCCAAAAGTAGTCCGCGGCACAGACTATATTTTTGTCAATGCCGGTGAAGCCGTTGTCGTCAGTTATCAGGCAGATGAAAAAAATTACGACCTAGACCTGAATCGTTTTCTCCTTTTCTTGAAGTCCATTAAGTTCTAATGGAGGCGTGTATGAAACCAAATTTTCTAAAACATGTTTGGATTTTTATTTCCATTCTCGTGATTATGGCGTTAGCTTGTAGCGGCGGCGCACCCGCTGTTGAACCTGTTACGCAAACACCAAGCGATTCACCAAGCACAGGCGCTGATACCCTTTCCTCTGCAAACCGCACAAGATTAATTTCAGCAACTGTTCAAATCCTCGGCTTGTTTAATCAAAATGGTGAACTAGTTCCCGGCTACGTTGGCTCAGGAACAATTATCTCCCCGACCGGATTGATTCTCACCAACGCACATGTTGCTAGCCCCGCCTCACAAGGTGACGTGGAATATGAGCCAGATGCCCTCGGCATTTCCATCATCGTACAAGAAGACAAACCCGCCGTGCCATCGTACATCGCCAGAGTTCTGGCTGTAGATGGTTACTTAGACTTGGCTGTAATTCAAATTATTGAAACAGTAAACGGCACACCAGTTGATGCAAATAGTTTAAATCTACCTTATGTCAGCGTTGGCAACTCAGACAATATACATGTTGGCGATGGCTTAAATATTTTCGGTTTTCCAAGCATTGGTGGTAACACCATTACTTTTACAAAAGGAACTGTCTCTGGGTTTTCATCCGAAGCTCAAATTGGTGATAGAGCATGGATTAAGACAGATGCGACCATCTCTGGCGGAAATTCCGGTGGGCTTGCGGCAGATAACGACGGCAACATCATCGGCGTTCCGACCATCGCCGCCTCTAGCAGAGATGCCGATATTTCAGATTGCCGCGTGGTACAAGATACAAATGGCGATGGCTCTGTAGATAATAATGATAGTTGTATTCCAATTGGCGGTTTTTTAAATGGCATTCGCCCTGTCAACCTAGCCATGCCTTTAATTCAAG
>JAEURF010000159.1 GCA_016789205.1 Anaerolineales bacterium | reverse complement strand
CTGTCTCTTGGGCTTGCCATGAAACATTGACTTTTAGATATTTGTCACCTGCGCGGATGTTTTGACTTTGATAGGTTTTCCCATTTACTTCAAATTGATACACAATCACTGGAATTGTAGAATAACCACCTGTACCAGAACGCCTCGATTGCACTGATGACATTAAGATTGTGCCATTTGCACTCGCCCAATTTTGGGCAGATTGGCGTTGTGTCATACTTTGTTGATTGCGTTTGTATAAGTAATATCCAATGCCGCCGAGGATGAGAATTGGCAGAATAACAGCGCAGGCTGTCCCAGCAAAGGATATTAGTAGTGTAATTCCTGTAACAATCAAGGTGAAAATTTCCATAAAAACTCCTTTACGATTTTTTATATCTCGTAAAAACAAAACTTAAACCAATCGAAAAAAGAATAGCAATCACAATATCATTAACTAAATTAGATGTATTGAAAATATTTCGGTAGTCAAAGCCGCCTTCTTCAAAGAATATAAATGGAAAACCAGCACGGGCGATATCGTCGGCGCAATGGTCAAGCCCAAAAACGGCAGGCAAGCCGCAGTCAGAGAGAAGATGCGCGGCGATTAAATTGATGAGGATAAAGATAAAGAGTCCGATTCCAAATCCAATCAAAAATGTGCGCAGACGGGGCATATCAAAATAGTTTCCGATTCTTTCCTTTATATATCTTTCTGGTAAACTTTCTATATTATTTTATCACCAAGGATTTTCTTATGATTAACTGGCAAGAACTAACAATTGATATGTTTGTTCAGCAATTGAAGACGGCGTATCACCGAACATACGGCGATATTAGCCCGGACTTTGGGCGGATTGTGGTTTGGTGCGGAAGATTGTCTTTGGAGAATATTTCTAATTCGGATGCGTTGTATCATGATATTGACCATACGATTATGGTTTCGCTGGCGGGCTTGTCTATTATTGAAGGGAAGCATTTACGCGAAGGGGGTATCACGCCACGTGATTGGATGCATTTTATGATTGCAGTGTTATGCCACGATATTGGTTATGTGAAAGGCGTTTGTAGAAATGATACCGACACATTATTTTGTACTGGTGTGGGTGATGAGCGTGTGGAAATTTCACCAAGTGGCACAGATGTAGCGCTGACACCATATCATGTGAATCGAAGTAAGATGTTTGTGCGCGAGCGTTTCGGTTCATATTTACTTGAGGACATGACCAAGCAATTAGATGCGGAATATATCGCCTCTTTAATTGAGATGACACGTTTTCCATCTCCTAAGGATGATTTTTATAAAGATACCAAGGGCTTAGGTGGGTTGGTGCGTGCGGCTGACTTTATTGGTCAGTTAGGTGACCCAGATTATTTACGCAAGACGCCTGCTTTGTATTATGAATTTCAAGAGTTAGGGGTGAATGAAAAGTTTGGATATCAATCACCAAATGATTTACGAAAAGGCTATGCCGAGTTTTATTGGAAGCAGGTTAACCCATTTATTCAAGATGCGCTGACATACTTACGTTTGACCGATGATGGCAAGCAATGGATTGCAAATATGCACTCGCATGTCTTTGATGCGGAACATCACAATAAATAGAAATAAAAGTCCACAGAATTTCTGTGGACTTTTTGTTTAACTTTCTTTCTTGTAAATACTATGCCAATTCAATTGAGTACAGTTTGAGCATCTCATGTAAGTTTTGGGATTGCCAGAAGCACCTGAACGAATTCCGCCTATGTCCCAAATTGATTTTTCGTATTTGCAATTTGAGCATTGTATCATCCAAGTTTTGGATTCTTTTTGCATGGCTTCAAAGCTTTGCTTGGATGAAATCATTTGAATCAATTTTTGTGTAAAAGATAATTTCGCCATTGTTTCTCCTTATTTAGCCTTAGCCACAAACAACACAGAGGTCTCAGTGAACTCTGTAGCTGAGTTTTACTCTTTTGGATACTCTCGAATATTATCTGTCACTTCATCTAATTTAGCAACTTCATCATCTGTCATGCGCCAACCTGCGCCGCCAGCATTTTCTTCGGCTTGTTTGGCATTCTTTGCTCCAGGGATTGGTAATGCGCCTTTGCAAATCACCCAATTCAATGCAACTTGTGAAACGGTTTTCCCGTGCGTTTGACCAATCTCTTGCAATACCTTAATGATAGGTGGAAGTTTTTTTATCAATTCAGCATAATGACTTGCCCTCAACCCCGCTGGCGGATTTTCTGGTGAATATTTTCCTGTCAACAAACCTTGTTCTAATGGAGAATATGCAATTACACGAATCCCAAGTTCTTTGCAACGAGCCAAAGTGCCAGTTTTATCTGCTGTACGATTTAATAAACTATAGGGCAATTGATTGGATGCTAACGGAATCCCATGTTGTGACAATGTCGAATAGGCTCGCATAATTCTTTGTTTCCAAAAATTAGAGACACCCACTGTGCGCGTCAACCCTTCTTTAACACATATCACCATACCCTCCATAAACTTTTCCGGACTCATTAAGGGTGAGGGCCAATGCACTTGATATAAATCTACAGCCTCTAAACCTAAACGCTCTAAACTTCCTTTCAATGCACGCGGTAAAAAACCTTTTGTCAAACGCCATGGCATCGGAAAATATTTTGTAGCAACCAAAACAGGTTGGTCAGTTTCTTTTAATAAAGTACCAATGATTCTTTCTGATTTTCCTGAACCATAAATTTCAGCCGTATCAATAAAACGCACGCCTAAACTTAATGAAGTGTCAAATGCTTCACGAATGTCTTTGTCTGTATGAGTCTGCCCATAGCCCCAAATAATACGGTCACCCCATTGTTGACCACCCATTCCAATTTCTAGCGCGTGTAAAAAACGCGTTTCATTGCTGACTTCGTTCATAGCGTCTCCTTTAACAGACTGCCCGATTTTATCTTAAAATATCACCTCTCAAAAAAAATCAGGTTACAATTCTGCCCGCTCAAAAAATTATTGGAACTCATGGAACGAAATCCGCTCACTTTGGTAAGAGGATGTCGCTCCCGGAGTTCCGGGAGGCTCCCGTGACATCTAACTCACATCATAAGCGGGATATCGAAACCGCTTCCAGTCTTAACCTAAGGCTGGGTCTGTCCTTTTCAAATTTATCTTTGCTGACGCGCGCGCTCACGCATCGCTCTTACACCAACGAGAACCCCGATGCAGTTGAAGACAACGAACGCCTCGAATTTCTCGGTGATGCCGTTTTAGATTTCATCGCAGGGGAGTGGGCGTATCATTGTTTTCCTGAAATGCCAGAAGGCAACCTGACGAAAATCCGCTCGTTTCTGGTGCGCAATGAACGGCTCGCAGAATTTTCCCGCAAATTAGATTTAGGCAATGCCCTTCGGCTTGGGCGTGGAGAAAAAACATCCGGCGGACATTTGCGCGAAAGCGTTTTGGGTTCTGTATTTGAAGCCTTAATCGGCGCAATTTATCTTGATTCTGATTTAGAGAAAGTAAAAAGATTCGTTATCCCTTTGTTTGAATCTATCAAAGAATCTTTATTAGATGAATTAGATGATGCCAAGAGCGAATTACAAGAAACCTCGCAAGCCTTGAAACTTGGCACACCACATTATCGCGTGGTTAACGTCAGCGGACCAGACCATGCCAGAACTTATGAAGTGGAAGTATTAATTGCAGGCGAAGCTAAAGGTCGAGGTACAGGCACCAGCATCAGCCTAGCCGAAAGAAGCGCAGCACGTGATGCGTTGAAAGAGTTTAAGAGCAGTCGTCGGTGAGTCGGTAATTAGTGTTCAGTAATCAGTAGTCGGTAATCAGTAGGTTAGTAATCGAAAATCCAAAATCAGAAATCGTAAATCACAAATGCCTCTTCGTCTAAAATCATTGGAATTACAAGGTTATAAAACTTTCGCCTCGCGGACTGTGTTTGAGTTTTCGGGTGGGATTACTGCGATTGTTGGACCCAACGGTTCGGGCAAATCAAACATCGCTGATTCTTTGCGTTGGGTCTTGGGTGAACAATCTTACGCATTGTTGCGCGGCAAAAAAACTGAAGACATGATTTTTTCAGGTTCTGAAGGTCGTGCGCGAGCTGGGCTTGCTCAAGCCACAATTTTATTTGACAACACAGACCAATGGTTGCCATTAGATTTTTCAGAAGTGACCATGGGGCGTGTGGCGCATCGCGATGGACGTAATGAATATTTAATTAACAATCAACATGTGCGTTTGCGCGAAATGAATGAATTGTTGGCGCAAGCAGGTTTAAGTGAGCGTACGTATACAATTTTAGGTCAAGGTTTAGTAGATGCTTCGTTAGCATTGAAAGCGGATGACCGCCGTCGCTTGTTTGAAGAAGCGGCGGGTGTAGGTTTATATCCTGTCTTTGAACTTAAATAGCTGTTTTACTTTTTCAAAGCTTTTATTTATCTCACTAATTGTGAGTTTCTTGTTTCAGTATAATTTTTGAAAGT
>JAEURF010000158.1 GCA_016789205.1 Anaerolineales bacterium | reverse complement strand
GGACCTAACACGCCTAAATGCAACCAAACGGATGAAGAACCGGGTCCGCCATTAAAGGAAAACGTAATCGGCCGCTTCGACTTATCTCTCACGTCGTCACGCGTGTATGCCACAAAGAAAATTTGTGCGCGAGGTTTTTCTATTTCGGCATCTTTGTCAACAACTTCTTCTTTCAAGACCATCGTCCCAGTAGTGACGGTGTACTTAATCGTCTTGCCGCCAATTTTTACAGAATGTTTGCTGGTGACGATATTGTCTTTTGGTTCTTCTTTCTTTTCTTCTTTGTCTTGTTTTTTAGATTCGTCTGCCATGTGTATTCTCCAATTATTTTGTGGTCACGCTTGTAGCGTGACTTGATTGTTAATTTATGTCGTCACTTTACTTTATTTACTAAATTATATATTTCTTTTTTATTCCACCCACTTGATTCTGCCAACTCCGCCGAAATCTCTTTCGCGGATTTATCTTTCTTCAATTCTTTTTTAATGGCTTTCAATAACTCATCTTCCGTCCACCGTCTACGGTCTTCGGTCTTTTTGCCTTCAATTACAAGTGTAAACTCGCCACGCGGTTCTTTGGATTTGAAATATGTAATTGCTTCGGTAATATCTCCACGAAAATATTCTTCATAGAGTTTAGTCATTTCACGGGCAATGCAGATTTGACGATTGCCAAGCGTTTCTAGAATATCTTCAAGTGAGTCTAATAAACGATGTGGGGCTTCGAGGAAAATTAATGTATGAGGTTGTTCGGAAATTTGTTCAATAGATTTTTTTCGTTCGTTTGTTTTGTGCGGAAGATAACCAAGATATAAAAATGAATCTGTCGGTAAGCCGGAGACTGTTAAGGCGGAGATAGGTGCTGAGGGTCCGGGAACAGGTCGAACGTCAAAGGATGAGGCGAGTGCGGCTTTGACGAGTTCATAGCCCGGGTCATTAATCGCGGGTGTGCCTGCATCCGAGACGAGAGCCACATCTCCTTGTGAAAGTTTTTCAAGAATTAAATCAAGTTTATGAAGTTTGTTATGTTCAAAATAACTGGTGTATGGGGTTTTGATGTTGAAATGGTCGAGCAAAATTTTTGTGTGGCGGGTATCTTCGGCGGCGATAAGTTTTGATTCTTTTAAGATGCGAAGTGCGCGGGCAGAGATATCTTCAAGGTTGCCGATCGGTGTGGCGACAAGAAACAGAGTTCCCATTTGGTTATTGTATCACCCCGTTTCGTGAAAATAAAATCGGGCAAATTGCCCGATTTAGTTACAGCCTTTAAGTTGTACTTCTAAGATAACACAGCCTGCATCTTGTGGTGGAATTGCCACACAACATTGATTGGCTGAATCAAATGTGGAATCTGGTGAGCATTGATTTAATTCTGCTTGTGTAAGTTGAAGCGGTTGGCAAACTTTTAGTTGTCCTGCCATAAAGTCGGGTCCAGTACAAGAAATTACTTTTCTACCGCCGCTAGTAGATTCCAATCTACATGAAATTTGTGGGTTAAGCATTTCAAATTCTGCATCCAATGAAATTGCAAATGTAGAATAAGGAATTCTTTGCACGCAACGACCATCCGTTAAACGTGCTTCTGGCACGGGGATAATCACATCAGCAGAACAAGCCGCGGCAAACGTAGGGGCAGATGTTTCTGTAATTGGGACAGTGGTTAAAGTCGGTTGTTCTTGAACAGTTGTAGTTGCAGTGGTTGTAGATTCGGGTGTCATCAATTGATTGCGGATTAAGAAAAAGCCAATCAATGCCACAACCAAAACGATACCGACCACAATCAATCCAGTTCTACTGCGAGATGGAGCGATTGTGTCGTTAGCGCCGAGTCGGGTTTTAATTCCGCTATTGGTGCTGAATGTTAAATTACCTTCATCACCAAAGCCAATCTTATTTAAAGCTTTTGCAAGTTCAATTGTATTTTCAAAGCGTTTGGTTTTATCTTTTGCCATTGCCGTTTTAATCAATTCATCTACTTCAGGCGGCAAGTCTGGCATATCTTTTAAAATTTCAGGCACAGGCTCAGTGATGTGTTTGACCACTACACCCATTGGTGTATCGGCACTATAAGGTTGGTGACCGGTCAACATTTGATAGATGATGACTCCCAAACCATAGACGTCACTGCGCGCATCAATATCTTTCCCTTGTGCCTGTTCGGGACTCATGTACGCAGGCGTTCCAATCACGCCGCTTCCGGTCAGGCTACTGCCTGATTCTGCAAGTTTGGCAATGCCAAAGTCTGAGATAAATGGGTCACCGTTTTCATCAAACAAAACATTATCTGGTTTCAAATCTCGATGAACAATGCCTTTGCGATGTGCGTAGGCTAAACCTTGTGCCACTTTACTGATGATGACAGCAGTCTCTTGAATCGTACAACGACCTTTTGCAATTAAATCTGCGAGTGAACCGCCGTTCATGTAACGCATCACAAAATACGGCTGACCTTCGATATCTCCCACATCATAGACTGGCACAATCGATGGATGTTCTAAAGAAGCGACTAACTTAATTTCTCTTTCAAAGCGTGCGCGAAATTGAGGGTCATGTAACATTTCGCGCGGCAAAATTTTAAGGGCAACTTCACGGTCAAAACTAGGGTCGTATGCACGATAGACTGTCGCCATGCCTCCGCGTCCAAGTTCTGTTTTGATGATGTAGCGACCAATTTGTTCAGGGATTGCCATATTCGCAAGTATAAACCAGCCAGATTAATGATGCAAGCAAACGAGTCAAGTTTTTATGCACTTAATATTTTTCATTTCAGCAGTTTCAACGCCCAACATTTTCCAACGACTCATACGTTTGCAACAAACTAGTTAAAATCCCATCTGTAAACGCTTGCATCTTTGAATACATCTCAGCCATTTTTGCAATTGGCATTTTTGCCTCACCACAAATTTTTATCACAGCTTCTACCAACATATTGCGAAAAAATAAAAATGCTCGCGTGGCATCTACATAACTTAAGTGATAACGCCGTGCGCGTGAAGCGTATTCATATCCAATCGCATAAGATTCTGTCGCCGCATCTTCCCCATCCGTTGCGATGTAATTCATCAATCCATGAAATAAAGAACGCCCACTCAAGCGATATTGCGCACGCGCTTCTTCATCTAATTTTTGATACCATGATTCAGCTTCTAAACTTCCCTCTAAGATTTGGATACGCAGACTGCGAATTACTTCTTGCATAATTTGTCCCGCATCCACTCTGGACGGGAGGCTTGATTCTGCCCACAGCGATATTTCATTCCGCTTATAGCGACGATGCCCACCTTGTGTTTTATGCACCGGCAAAATTCCCTTATCTGACCATAACCTGACCGTGCTGGGATGTACGCCCAACATATCTGCCGCATCACTTAAGGAAAGCCATTCGTTCATTAATACATGCCCTTAATCCCGTCATTGCGAGCGAAGCAAAGCAATCTAATCACCGATTAGATATTGTAAACACTCTCGGAGATTGCTTCGTCGGGCTAGATTTCGACTACTCAAGTCTCAACCAAACCCCTCCTCGCAATGACGAAAATATATTTTTATTCAGCCGTTATAGCTATTTTATCTGTAAATGAAGGTTCTTCCACACCTTTTTTGAATTTGGCAACATCTATGCGCGTGAGTAAAATCGCGGCAATTAATAACATTAATGCTTCTATTCCAAAGACAACCAAATAACCGCTTAATGAATTTCCTGTGATGAATGTAGCAACATCTGCGACGACGCCCGCCATGAGCAAACCTGTCAAACGCGAAAGTCCGTTAGAAAAGCCCCACGCGCCGATATATAAACCAACTTTTTCTGGAACAGTTAATTCAAACATCAAAGATAAGTTTGCAACGGTTGAGATGCCTGTGCCGAAACCTAAGAGAATAATGCCAACATAAAAAGCAGAAAGGCTGTGCATCAATCCGCTGATGATGATAATGACAAAACCAAGTAACGCACCAATATTGCCAATTTGTGCAATCACTTTTTTCTGCACACGCCCTTCCATAAATCCAGCCACAAGGAAAGCGACCAATGTGAATGTACTGCTGATGGAAACAATCCGAGATGTGGCTTCAATCGTCATGTTGAAGGCTTGTGCGCCGAATGGTTCAAGTAACACATCTTGACTCAAGATTGCCGCAAGCAGTAAAAGTAAATATACAAAAAATATTTTGGCTGTTGGGTTAGCCGTGATAGCGGATGTCATCTCTTTGACGGTGTAATGTTCAGATTTATGTTGCGCAGAAGAGTCGCTGGCGGGAGATTCAAGTTTGAAAATGCCGAACAAGCCTAAAGTCAGAGCAGAGGCGGCGACGATAATGAAAGCGCGGCTTAGTGCTTCAGGTGTATATTCAGGTACTAAACGCCCTAAGGTGATTCCAGTCGCAATCAAACCGATGACCATGACGAAGAACATGGTTGCAATAGTGGCGCCGCGTCCTTTTTGACCTGAGATTTCTGTGGC
>JAEURF010000157.1:4207-4467 GCA_016789205.1 Anaerolineales bacterium | reverse complement strand
AATCACCCCCACGAACTTTGCCGCCGCACCACCCAACAAGGTGATGATGATTAACCAGCGCAAAATATCTTGCACGGTCAGGCTGGCGGAGTGAGATGTACCCGCTCCGAGATATGCGCCTGCGGCAAATAACTCTTCACCAATCAAAGCATCTTGTGTGCTGGCGTATAAAACAGATTGACCAGCAAGGTTATCGCTTGCACCAATCAAGGTGACATGCTCGCGGTCAGAACTATCAGCCATCAAGCCAGCTTCGGGAC
>JAEURF010000157.1:0-4197 GCA_016789205.1 Anaerolineales bacterium | reverse complement strand
AATCATAATATTTGTGGATACATTTTCGTTGGAAGCAATGTGCATAGCACCAGCAATATAACTAAATGGAGTTAATCCAGTTACACGGCTTGTGGTTGGTACATATAATTCTTCTACACCAGCGGCTTGATAACCGGCTTGCATGGTGTCTTGAGTCAACAAGCCAAGTGCAGGGTCACCAGCCGAAGCGACAGAGGGCATATCGCTGACAGAAGTTTTTTCTGAAATGATACGTAATGCGGCAAGCCCGGCAAATGCGGAACCTCCACGTTCATCTAATAAACTGCCATGACCTAATGAAATATGTAAACGTTTGCCGTCTTCAACACTTAATCCCAACGTGCGAATGAGACGTGTGAGTGCGGGAATTTCTCGAAACCGCAAATTTGATTTACTTGTCAACAAGGCGATGACAAGTAATAGAATTGCAGTGAGGAAGAGAATGCCTAAAGCGAGGAGTGATGTCATTGGTTTGCCCCAGTGTGCGTTAAGAAAGATGCGAAAGCCCGCGCTTCGGACTCATCTTCTAATAGAGTGGCTAAAGCGGTGAGTTGGTCATTCTTTACAAATCCGCCACTAAAATAAAGCGCTTGCGCACCTATCACTGCAAGCGGACTTGTGGCTTCGAGTAACGAGGCGGCTATATCTTGAAGTTGATAACGGCGCAAGGACTCAGCCCAGCGATGCCAAAATTCGCGCGATGACTCCATAATTAATGAAAGTATAGCATAACTTAGAGCCATACTTTGCTGTGGCTGGCTTGCAGTTTAATTAAATAAGTGGATTTTAATGATTTGTGAAAAAAGAAGAAAGAGGAAAGAAGAAAAATCAACAATCTTCTTTCCTCTTTCTTTATTACGGCGCAATGGTTGTGCCGCTTGCAATCTCAGTGTCTTTTGGAATAATGACAATCCCATCGCGCACATACCAATTTTCATTATCCATATCCGTGTCGCGTGGAAATGGTTTGATGGTGACATTATTTCCAATATGACAATTCTTATCTAAAATCGCGCTTTCAATATGACAGTTTGAACCAATGCCAATCGGCAATTCTTTGGTATCGCGTTCATAATAATCAGCACCCATCACAATGCTATCTTTGATGACGCAACCGCTCGCAATTTGACTACGAATGCCAATGATAGAATGCGTAATTTGAGATTTTAAGATTTTGCTACCTTCTGCAATCAATACATGTTTCAAGGTAGAATCTTCCACGATAGATGCAGGCAGATAACGTATATCGGTATAAATCGGAAGTTTAGCATCGTAAAAATCAAACGGTGTTTCAGCAGTGGTTAACATCAAATTGGTTTCATAAAATGAACGAATAGTTCCAATATCTTGCCAGTAGCCGTCAAAATCAAAACCATAGACTGCATGAGTCCCAATTGCCTGTGGAATCACATCACTGCCAAAATCATCGTGATTCGGAAAGTTTGTCAATAAATCAATCAACACCTTAACATTAAACATATAAATTCCCATCGAACCCAGAAACGGGCGGATAGGGTCATCACGGCTTACATATTGATTTTGAATTTCAGGTTCTTTGGGTTTTTCAACAAATTTAGAAATGCGACCATCCGCTTCACGCTTGAGGATTCCAAAACGACTGGCTTCATCTCTTGCTACGGGTTGAACTGCTACTGTGATGTCGGCATTGGTCTTCCAGTGATACTCTGCCATCTCTTTATAATCCATGCGATAGAGATGGTCACCTGCCAAAATCAAAACATACTTTCCACCTGTGGCTTGAATTTCCAATAATTGTTTACGAACTGCATCGGCTGTGCCTTGATACCAATTTTCACTTTCCATCGTTTGTTCTGCCGCCCAAATTTGTACCCAGCCTTGATGAAAAGAATCAAAGTTATAAGAGCGGGTAATGTGTCGATGTAAAGAAACAGAATTGAACTGAGTCAGAATCGCGATGCGGAAAATTTCAGAATTAATACAATTGCTGATGGGAATGTCAATCAGACGATATTTACCTGCAATCGGCACAGCAGGTTTCGAACGCATTTGAGTCAGTGGATACAGACGTTTCCCGCGTCCGCCTCCTAAAATCACTGCTAGGACTTCGTTCAAAGTTGGCATAAAAGCCTCCTAGAAATAGGATGCCTCTTATTTTACCCCTATCATCTTGCGAATGGTATGAATTACATACACAATCGGGTATGCCAATAGGATGAGAATATCTATCATCAAGAAAAGGATTTGAAGTTTCATGGTGTAATCTCCGGAGAAAAATTTGAGTGGTCTCAAGAAGATTTACGTGAGTCGGCTTTTTCAGTTTCTCGTAAAGCGCATTTTATAAGTTAGAAAATTCTAAGTCAATTCTTTAAAAGGTCATGTATATAAAACTCAAACATCCTCCGCTGGAGGATGTTTGAAATACCGTAGGGTAAAGTGCCTGTAAGGTATAATTCGGCAGTGCCGAAGGAGGGAATCGAACCCTCATTCCCGGAGGGAACACGATTTTGAGTCGTGCGCGTCTGCCTATTCCGCCACTTCGGCTCAAGTGCGAACGCAAGTATACCACTCAAAATGTGTAACGCAAGATAAAATTTACCGCCCCGCAGGTTTCTTTACAAAACTTAAGTAATGAAAACCAACCTGCGGGACGTTCAATATAAGGAAACAATGAAACTAGGAATTATCGGATTACCCCAATCAGGAAAAACCACGCTTTTCAACGCCATCACACGTGGCAATGCTCCCACCACCGCCTCTGCCGGACGAATCGAAGTGCATCAAGCCGTAGTAGATGTCCCGGACCCACGTGTAGATACACTTTCTAAAATGTTCAACCCCAAGAAAACCATTTATGCCAAAGTGACCTACGCCGATATTGCCGGGCTTGAAACAGGTTCTGCAAAAAGCGGCATTTCAGGTCAATTGTTGAATCAACTCAATCAAATGGATGGATTGATTCTTGTCGCGCGTTGTTTTGAAAATGACAACGTCATGCATCCAAACGGAAGTGTAAATCCACTGCGCGATGTAAATACGATGACCAGCGAATTGTTAATCAATGATTTGATTGCGGTTGAAAGAAAACTTGAAAAATTAGGCGATGAAAAGAAAAAAGGTGGCACAGATAAAACGCTGAACGCCCGCCAAGTTGAATTGTTTGAAAAAATACACAAAACTTTATCCGATTCCAAACCTTTGCGTGATATGGAATTTACCAACGAAGAAGAAAAAGAACTTTCCAGTTTCGGCTTATTGACTCGAAAACCGCTTCTGACGGTCTTCAACTTGGGTGAGGGGCAGTCGGCACCAGACTCATCTTCATTAGACCATCCATCTGCAGCATTGATGTGCAAATTAGAAATGGAAATTGCGCAACTCTCACCAGAAGATGCAGAAGTATTTATGCAAGAATATGGGATTAAAGAATTAAGTTTGAATCGGATGATTAACTTATCTTATGAATTGCTACAAGAGCAAACCTTCTTCACAGTTGGTGAAGATGAAGTCCGTGCTTGGGTTACACATCGTGGAGCCACTGCGCAGGAAGCGGCTGGTGAAATCCACACAGATTTGTCACGCGGATTTGTTCGGGCTGAAGTTGTGGCGTACGAAGACTTGACCAGTTTAGGGTCAATGAATGAAGCGAAAGCAAAAGGTAAGTTCAGGCTTGAAGGCAAAGAATATATCGTCAAAGATGGCGATATCATGCATGTTCGGTCAAGTTTGTAAATTTTGGAGTCAGGGAGTTTGCTCCCGTATTTCGCCAGCACACAGGCTGATTCCATACTAGAGAATGGTTTGAAAATATTTTTAGTTGTGATAAAACGTAGGGGCGAGGTTATCTCGCCCTAAAAATAAAAAGGAGATAAAAATTATGGCTTATAAACTTTCAAAATGGGATTTATCGGCATTGTATCCGGGCTACGATAGTGCCGAGTTGCAAAGCGCGTTCGACATGATTGAAGAGCAAGTGACTTCATTTGAAGGCTTGCGTGATAAATTAAAACCCGATATGCCCGAAGAACAATTTTTGCAAGCCGTTAAATCGAGTGAAGAGACCGCGCGTGTTGCAAACAAAATGTATTCATTTGCGGGTTTATCTTTTTCTGCTGATACGCAAGACCAACAAGCGCAATCTTTACAAAATCGCGTTTTACAATTTTTAGCCGAAGTTGAAAACCGCTCAATGTTTTTTAGTTTGTGGTGGAAAGAGTT
>JAEURF010000156.1 GCA_016789205.1 Anaerolineales bacterium | reverse complement strand
CATCCCACGCCCAGCTAGCCGGAAAATTTGTTCAGGTTGTGTACCAGCCGGAATACTTAATTTAACTTTGCCTGCCGGAGTTTCGACATCGGCATCGCCACCCAAAATTAAAGTAAAGACACTCACCGGCGCTACTGTAGTTAAATCACTGCCATTTTGTTCAAAACGAGAATCTTCTTCGATATTGATGACAAGATACAAATCGATTCCTTCTGGACCTGCACCTGCTACGCGGACCTTTGACCCAGTCTTTACGCCAGCTGGTATTTTTACATTCAGTTTCTTTCCATTGGAATGGAGTTGGCGGGTGGTGCCATGATAGGCTTCATCAAATGTGATTTGGGCTTCTTGCTCATACCCTTGTGGAGCATTGTTGCGCGTTGATGAACGCATGGCTTCGCCAAACATCATGCGGAAAAAATCTGAAAAATTATTTAGGCCACCACCGCTAAAAACATCATCAGCATTTGTGTAACTTCTGCCACGTTGTTGACCCGCGTTTTGTTGAAACCAATCATCCCATTGAAAGTCTGTAGGATTTCCACCACGCCCACGAAAATTTGTATAAGCACTACCAAGTTGATCATATTTGGCGCGCTTCGAATCATCACTCAACACTTGATAGGCTTCGTTGATTTCTTTGAATTTATCCTCAGCTTTTTTATCGCCGGGGTTTTTATCGGGGTGATATTTCATGGCAAGTTTACGATACGCCGAGCGGATATCCTCCGCTTTGGCTTTGCGCTCTACACCAAGAATTTTGTAATAGTCTTTATAATCCATAATATGTTATTTTTATCCCTCCGCGAGATGAAAGTCAAGCATATAATTGCCACACTAACAAAATTCTAACCTGCCAATTTTACACATCTCTAACAGACGTTGACTTATAATATCTAATGTCAAAAGGAGATTCTTATGCTGATTAGCCCTACACTTACAAAAGCAATGAATCAACAAATCGGGAACGAATTTGGTGCTTCACTACAATACCTCAGTATTGCAGGATACTTTCAAGAACAAAAATTGAGCCTACTTTCCAAACTGTTCTTTGACCAATCCGATGAAGAAAAAGAGCATGCTCTCAAGTTCGTGCATTATGTTTTAGATACACAAGGCAAGTTAGAAATTCCATCAGTCAACGCACCGAAGGCAACTTTTTCATCGGCGGAAGATGCGGTCAAAGCCGCATTGGCGTGGGAAAAAGAAGTGACCGAACAAATCAAGAAATTGATGGACATTGCCAATCAAGAAAATGATTATCTTGCTCAAAACTTTTTGCAATGGTTCATTGATGAACAACTAGAAGAAATCAATAAAATGGACCAACTGCTCAGTGTCATTCAACGCGCAGGCGAGAAAAATTTATTGATGGTTGAAGCCTATCTTGTTCATATTTCTAAATCTGATTAAAAAAATTACGTCATTGCAAAGAGGATTTATGAAATCCATCTGTGTTTTTTGTGGTTCATCTGATTCGGTTCATACGGACTATAAAACTGCCGCTTTCAACCTCGGCATGATTCTCGCCTCAAAAGGAATTCGGCTTGTCTATGGGGGTGGCAAAACCGGTTTGATGGGCGAAGTTGCCAATGGAGCTTTATCTACTGGTGGTGAAGTGATTGGAGTCATCATTCCATCTATGAATACACCAGCATTGGCTCACACCGGCGTTACTCGCATGGACGTCACTCCGCACATGCACGCTCGCAAAGCAAAAATGCACGAACTCTCTGATGGATTTATCGCCCTGCCCGGCGGATTTGGCACTTGGGATGAATTGTTTGAAACCATTACTTGGGCACAAACCGGCGCACATGAAAAGCCAGTTGGTTTATTGAACGTAAAAGATTATTACAATCCTTTACTCGCCGCGATGGACCATGCTGTTGCGGAAGGTTTTATTTTTTCAGAACATCGTAAAACTATTTTTAACAATGCCGAACCTGAAACTCTGTTGCAGTTGATGGAACAATATCAACATCCGCATGAAGCGGTGAAGAGATGGATGAAAGAAGAATAAAAAAGGAGTGCGGACTTAAGTCCGCACTCCTTTTATAAAGTCAAAATAATCGGCTCGTTTTTTGTGACGATGATCGTATGTTCAAATTGAGCGGCGATAGTTTTATCAATTGTTTGTAAAGACCAGCCATCTTTCTTTTCCACAACACGACCCTTTCCAGTTGTAAGAAAAGGCTCAATCGCAAGAACCAAGCCTTCGTGAAGTGTGCGGCGGTCTGATGGGTTATGAAAATTATGAATGTTAGATGGCTCATCATGTAATTTGCGCCCAATGCCATGTCCAGTTAAATCATAAATCACACCATAGCCTTTGCGTACTGCTTCATCTTGAATTGTTTTACCAATTGTGTTTAACAACGCGCCTGCTTTGGCGGCATGAACGGCTTTATTCAATGCCGATTTTGTTGCATCCAAAAGTTTTTCAAGTTCAGGAATTCTTTTTGCAACAATCATTGATGCACCCGTATCTGCAAAGTAACCATCAAGTTCAGCCGATACATCAATATTAATTAACTCGCCTTCTTTTAGTACATACTCATTTGGAATGCCATGCGCAATGACGGGCGAAATGCTAATGCAAGTTGCGCCGGGAAAATCATACATGGCTTGCGGCGCAGACTTGGCACCTTCTTTTTCAAGAAATTCTTTGCCGATGTTATCTAACTCAGCGGTGGTAATGCCGGGCTTGGCATGTTTCATCATTTTTTTCAATGCGCCCGCCACCACACGCCCAGCGGCTTTTAAATATTTAATATCAACTTCTGATTCAGCTGTCATTCTTTTAATCCGCGTTCTATCGTTTCACGATGTTCAAGAAAATGTTCTGTTGTATCACCCAACACCCATAACAAGATAGGACGTTTTTCTGGGTCATCTTCACGGCGTGGCTTTAACAAATCTTCATACGGCATAGACTCAAGCCGCGCCTCTAATTGACCGTAGACCTGATTCAGTTTCGTCATCATTTCTTTTCGCGTCAAGTTTTTGTTTTTGTCAAACAGAAGTGGATTAATCACTTCAATTTCCCATTCAGGTAATTGTTCTTTTGAAATTCCAATGACCTCATGTGCAGGGAGTTTATCCATGTGATAACCAAGCAAAATATTCATCCATTCTGTGAGATGAGCCAAATTATCTTTTGGTGACCATCCACCCGAATCAGGTTTGGTCATTTGCTCGTCTGATAAAGATTCGGCGAGGTCAATTAATAACTTATATTCTTTTTTAATTTCAGACATTAATTCTTTTTTATTGCTCGGCATCCATTGTTCAGTCATGAGCTATCCTTAATAGTCTTACATTCGTATGACCTACAAAAATTATTCTTCCGGGAATATCACCGTATTAAACCCAAGCGCGGCGAAGAACTTAATCAAATACGCTTCGGCATTGCGTTGTGCTTGTTGCAAAATGCCATCTTCCAATGCCGCATTGAGAATTTCACGCTCTGCACTTTGGCGCGCCAATGTTTCTAAATCCACTTCACCTTTGGTCAGCAAGCCCGTGTCGCGGTCATACACATAAGATTTTTCATTATCTAATGTAGCAATAAAAATTTCAGCAGGTGGCAAATAAACGTACAAGACACTGCCATCGTAACGCATATCTTCAGGACGAAGTTTTTCCATATCAATACCCGCAATTACAATGCCATGTGCTACAAACAATAACTTATCGCCAAATGCAAAACCAAATGTACCCTGACCCACCTCAGCCGTAATCACTTTTTCAACACTATATTGAATCGTTTCTAAACGTGCCAATGCACGAATTTCATTGATATACGTGACCGGGTCTGGAATAATCGTCGGTGTGGGATTCATCAACTGCGCCACTTGAGTCTGCAAAGCCTGATTCGCTTGACTGGCTTGTTCAAACGGCGCCGCCGCTGAAGCGGCTGTCTCACGTACGGTCTGTACGATAAAATAAACCCCAGCCGCCAATACAATCAAAATCAGGAAGGACATAATTGTGCTAAATGTATTTTTCATAAGTATCCTTTTGCCGTTTAAGGCATTCCATAAAACTTGTCTTATTATAGCAAGTTCATTATGATTATAAACAGACAATCTTGTAAGATGCAAAAAATATACATAATTCTTTCACTTGCTATTTTAGGATGTTCATTCCCTGTACAAATTACACTGGGGAATCCGACTCCCACCCCCGAGCCGACTGCTCTCCCTACACAAACGCCTCAGACAACGGGTGAAATTGGTTCTGAATCCAATCCTTTGATTCTCGCCTTAGCCCCTTCGCCCCGCCCCGCGGACAATGTCATTGCGGCGGGAGAAGTGATTGCCGCATTCATTCAATCACGTACGGGCTATCGCGTGGTGACTGTGATTCCTGCCAGCGAACCTTTATTAATTGATGCAATTGCAAAAAATAATGCACATATTGCACCACTTTCACCTTATGGATACGTGATTGCATATCAAAACAATCATGTGACTGCATTGT
>JAEURF010000155.1 GCA_016789205.1 Anaerolineales bacterium | reverse complement strand
CCATCATCGGCAATATCCATCACAAACATATCTTCCATAAACGAAAAGGTGATATTGACATTTTTAGCTTGCGCATGTTTCTTGATGTTGTGCATGGCTTCCTGTGAAATGCGGAGTAGTGCCGTTTCAACAGATGATGTCAGAGGGCGCGGATTACCTGTTACTTTCATTTTTACCTGTATATTATTTTCTGCAGACCATCGTGCCACCAGTTCTTCAACTGCCTCAACAAGAGAAGCCTTTTCAAATTGTTCAGGTTGCATGTCCCAAACGATTCTGCGAATCTCGTTAAGCCCTTCCCGTGCGGATTCTTCAGCTTGTTGAACTGCTGATTGAACTGATTCTGGGTTGCTGTGCTTTGCCGCAGAGAGATGCATGATGATAGATGTGAAATGTTGGGCAAGCGAGTCATGAATATCACGAGCGATGCGTTGTCGTTCAGTCAATTGACCCGCTTCTCTTTCAACTTTCATTAAGTTTGCCCGGGATCGTGTTAATTCATCAATAAGACGTTGGCGGTCTGAACTTTGTTTTATGATGGATGTGATAAAAGCACCAATCAGTGTTGAAATAATCAACAGACCTACAATAATCATTAGCATTGCAAACCAATTCTCAGTTGGATATACCGTGATATATAAAACATAAAGACCCAACGTCTGAAAAATAGTTAGCCCAATAGACCATCGAATGGGGAATCTGCCAAAAATTAATGGAAAGAATATCCCTATTAATAGAAGCGAATCGGCGGCAAGTGAAATCAAACCAGCCCAGATGAACCATCCTAGTACAAGATAAAGCACACCACGTTTAGGATTATCCCAAAAGCGCAAGGTTGAAATGGTCATAAATGGGAAATACCACAAACCGAATAAAGCACAAAGAAAAAGAAAGGATACAAAGTTAGTGATTCTCGGTTCACTGTTGTAAACAAATATGATGTTCAAGATAAGAAAGCTGTAGGCTGAAAAGTGCCATACCCAATCCCATTGTTCCCATGCCTCGGGTTTTTTGCTTTTATGTGTTTTCATCATCACGGCATTATACCCTGCGATATCTGGCGGTTTTTTGCCTAGAAAATCGCAGGGTAATATTTAACTAAGCACCCGGCGCAAGGAAGATAAGCATCGTTGCAAAAGGTTCGGAAAGGAGAACAACAAGGCTGTGTCCGAGAATAACCGGAGTAAGACTGCGCTTGCCCCATAAGAACAATCCGCCCAGCAATAACCCATAAACCATGCTAAAGACAAATGAAAAGGGATTGAAACCCCAGGCGGTATGATAGAGTGCAAAGATAAAAGCAGAAACAACTGCCTGCACCCATTTTGATGAACCGATTTTATGCAATTGATTCATAATAAAGCTACGTGTAATTAAATCTTCTAGTAATGCGCCACCTGCCGCCAATAATGCAGTTAGAATACGGAAGCCATTAATCTGGGTTAAATTTGCATCTGGGTCAAATTGCAAGATGCTGGATAAGAATAGAAGCGCCCATAATATTCCAAGTATCAATCCTGCGATGTTTGCCGCGATTCCGGAAGGTGCACCTAATCCGCTTGATTTGAGAAATTCACCAATCGATGTGCTCTTATTCATTCTATATACAACCGCCAGAATGATTAGAAAAGCTACCAAGAACCAAATTAGAACGCCCGTGATGGAACTTTCAAGAGATAAGCTCTCCCTAAACAAGTGTGGGAGTGGACCAAAGTTAGGTCCAACCAACACCAGCAATAGAAGCGTAACAATTGCTATGCTTCTCCAAACAGTACTTTTTTCATTAATTGTAGTATTCATTTCTACCTCCATGTAGATTTTGATGAAGGGAGTTTAGAATACTTTTACTAAGAAGTCATCAAGAGCGAGATGGATTTATGAATCAATCAAAAGTTGGATTAATAAGCCCATCTCTTATAGCTTTATAGATTTGCCTTTGCAATTTTTACAAGCTGTTTTGCAATATTTTCCATCACATCATCAGGTACACCATCTATTGCTTGGCTTTGCACTCTTGTATCAATTTCATCATTGACATAATCCACGATGATAAATTCATCGGTCAATGCGATTTCTGTGCTGAACCAATCTAATTTGCAAATGGATGCAATCCGCTTCGTGACCTCCCTCAACCTGCTCATTCCAAATTCAACTTCTTCTTGCGCTGTGACATTTTTAAAAACATACGTCTGCGGATGCCACCAACATGGATACGTTTCTCCGTTTGCATAAAACACCCGAAACCAAGCAGGCATATCATTGATGATTTTAGGTGTCACATGTGCTTGAATTAAATATTTCTGGTCAGGGAATTCCAAACGAGCATGCATGATTTCATCTAAAGAATTTGCTCCGAGAATCACGCCTTCACCTCCGCCACCATTCGATGGCTTGATGACAAAGTTTTCTCCCAGTGGAGTCAAATCAAGTTGTGGGATGAGAGGCTGTTCAAGAAATGGTGCGAGCAAAATTGTATAGGGTGTATGTAACCCTGCACTGATTAATTCAAGGTGCATGGTGGCTTTATCTTCTGACCATTGCGAAACTTCTTTTGGGTTAATTCTTCTTGCGCCATGTTCAAAGCCCCACCGAAGAATCGGGTCGAAGCGGGCATCCCCTTGTCCCCTGTGAAGAAGCGTTTTGTACGTCGTCACACCTTTGTAAAGTGCGGTAATCGATTCTAATAAATTATCTGGCTTGATTTGCCAAAGTGAAATTCCTTCTTCGATGCAGGCGCGTTCCACCATCCCTACGAAGGCATCATCATATTCCCAGTACCACGGCAGGCATAAGTCGTAATGCATTTTTAAATTATAGTCGAAGGTCTAAAGTCAAAAGTCTTTGGTACAATGTTTGCATCAATTTAGAAAAGGAAAAAATGATGAGCATAGAAAAAGTGGACGATGGCGTTGTGGTTTCGATGGAATATAAATTAACCGTGGATGGCGAAGTTTTAGATTCATCTGATGAAGCGGGTCCGTTACAATTTTTGGCAGGTTATGGAAACATCATCCCGGGGTTAGAAAAAGAAATGATGGGCATGAAAATTGGTGATAGTAAAGAAGTAACCGTACAACCTGAAGATGGTTATGGTGAATTAGACGATGAAGCCTTTATGGATGTGCCACGCAGTGAATTCCCTGCTGATATGAAACTTGAACAGGGCGCTGAGTTACATATTACGGATGAAGATGGTGAGCATCAAGCCGCGTATGTGCTGAGTTTTGATGATAAAACTGTTAAATTAGATTTCAATCATCCTTTGGCTGGGGCTGTCTTAAATTTTTATGTCAAAGTGGTTGCATTGCGTGAACCTACAGACGAAGAATTAGACCATGGTCATGTGCATGAAGGTGGGCATCATCATTAAATAGTTATGTCATTGCGAGCCACGCTTTTGTTCTTTGTGGCGAGGCAATCTTAAACTTTGTTAGAGATTGCTTCGGGTAAACTGCATTGCCCTCGCAACGACATTTAATTCGAGAGAGATTTTTTTGTTTGCCAATTCCATGCTTGCTTAATACCAAATACAAACAAAACTATACCTAAAGTTACACCACCAAAGTTGCTGAGAAATTCATTGACCACTTCCCATTGACTGCCAAATAAATATCCCAACCCGCCATAACCAAAAATCCACACAATTTCGCCGAGAATATCGTACACAAGAAATTTATTAAAGGGGAAGCGAGTTGTTCCTGAAAGTAAATTGACTGGCAAAGCAATCGCAGTGACTAAAAACCGCGAAAAGAAAATAGAAAGCGGACCCCATTTCTGAAAAGATTTTTCTGCTTGCACCCATTGTGGCGAGTTGCTAAAACGTAACAAAACTTTCTCACGCGAATAAAATCCAAACGAATAACTTAGGCTGTCACCAATTACTACAGAAATAATGCTAATTACAGAAGTGATTTGCCAATCTAAAATTCCTTGCTTTGCAAATGCACCTGCCGCAATCACTAACAATGTACACGGTAATGGAATTCCCAACCCGCCAATAAATACAATCACACCCAACAATGGCGCGCCATAGTTAATCACTTGTGTCAATAAATAATCAGACATAATTTACGGCGTGGGAGCTGGAATTTCTGTCAGCGGGGGAACAGGCGTTAATGGTGGAACTGCTGTTAGCGGGGGAACTGGAGTTGGCGGTTTTTGATTCGCTAGCAAAGCCGCCTTGATGAGTTGAATCACGACACCATCCGTTTCTGGAAAATACTCTTGATTCAAATCTCGCAAACTTTTTTTGTGATTGTCTTCTGGTGAAATCCCCAAGGCATCATATAAAATTGGCTCAGGGACGCCATACATGCGCGAGATAAAAGGAATCGTCATCCAATCACGCACACGTTCTACGTCCGTTTCGAGTTTTTCAGGAAAATCCTGATGTGGAACACGCCCATCAAATTTTTGAAACGCACGCAATGCGCGTAAACCAAAAAACAAAATTAACAAACAGCCAAGAATTGTTAAACCAATAATAATAGCGCGTTGTTTTGAATTTATTTTCGACATCAAATTAATCGCTAATCGTTAACTGCTAATC
>JAEURF010000154.1 GCA_016789205.1 Anaerolineales bacterium | reverse complement strand
CACGCATCTTTGGTTTGATACAAACGCGCAAAAAACGCCGCCGCAAAAATATCACCTGCGCCGGTCGCATCTACTTCTTCAACATGAATCGGACGAAACCTGCGTCTATCTCCATGCCAATGCAAAACGCAACCCAATTCACCTTCGGTTACACATAACAGATTTGTATGACTCGCCATCCATTCAATTTTTTCTAAATCGCGATTGACATCTTCAAGACTCAAAACCACGCCTCCCACCTGACTTAGAACTTGGTCGCTGTTTTCCCAAGCAGTAGGGTACACCTGACCATGTTCATCCCAGCCACGCATCCAACCTTGTGGCGTAACCCCGATAAATGATTTATCAAAATATTTTATTAAATCAACATCAACTTCTTGGGCAATTGGCGCAAGATGAACAATAGGCGCATTTTTCCAAACATCAGGAATATGTTCATCAGAAATTTTTGTGGCTTGATGATGTAATGTTTGTTTTCTTCCGCTTTCTGTTTTAACATTTTCAAAGGTTGTGCTATCTTGCGTCGGGATATTAACGATTTGAATCCCATTCAAGATTTCTAAATTTGCATCGTCCCCTACGGATGTAAGTATGCCAACTTTCAATCCCATTGCCTGCGCAGTCAACGCGGAATATGAAACAGTACCGCCTAATTGTTTTCCATCAGGCGTTAAATCCACTGCGATATGACCAATAAGAAGATAATCTATTGATTGAAGGTTTTGTTGCATGTGCGAATTATACCGTTGTCTTTGTTGATATGAATAAAAAAACCGCAGGCACATACGGTCTGCGGTCTATCGTCTTCGGTCAATTTATTCTTTCGGCAAAATGACCACTTTGCGATATGGCTCTTCGCCAGTGCTTTCTGTACTCACAGCAGGATGACCGCGTAATTCAATATGTACAATGCGGCGCTCACTAGCAGGCATAGGTTCCATGGTTACTTTGCGACCTGTTTTGGTCACTTGGTCTGCCATGCGATTGGCAAGTTGGCGAATTTGTTTTTCACGGCGAGCACGATAACCTTCTACGTCAACGATTAATTGCACCCAATGTTCAGTCTGTTTGCCGACGATTAATGAGGCAACATGTTGAAAGGCAAATAATGTTTCAGCATGGCGACCAATTAATGCACTCAAGTCATCTCCGCGTACATCTACTTGAATCACACGGCGGTCATCTGTGCTGTCTTCATCATAATGAGCAGAGACTTGAGCTTTCAAACCCATGTGATGAATCAATTTAGAAACTACATTTTCAGTTGTGTCTAAAATTGGGTCATGGTCACTGCGTTGTGTAGTTTGTGTGGCAGGTGGCTCAACAGGTTGCTTTTCTGCACGCGGCTTGGACTCTTTTTGTTTAGGCTTAGAGTCTGCTTTTTTGGCAGGAGCAGGCTTCACCTCAGGAGAAGAAGCGACTTGAACTTCATCTGCAGGCGAGCCCACTGTTAATAAGACGCGCACTTGCCTGCCGCCGAGTCCAAATAATCCTTTGGAGCCTGAGTCTAAAACTTCTACAGAAACTGCATCGGCAGTTAAGCCAAGTTGTGATAAACCTTGTTGAATGGCTTCTTCAACAGTTGGAGCAATTACTTCAAGCGTAGTTCGCTCATTCATGGTGCCTCCCTATTTCTTTTTGACTGGGGATGTTTTGTTTCCGCCGGGTAACAAGTTACTCCAATTGGCGCGACCTGTTGCGGCGTATTGAACAATACCAAGAATATTGCTGATGATGAAATAGACTGAAATGCCTGATGCAAAATTTAATGCAAACCAGCCTAGCATGAGTGGCATGTAAATACCCATCATCTTCGTCATTTGTGCGGTTTGGTCATTTGGGTTGCTGGAGGTGGGCATGGTTAATCTAGTTTGTAACCATGTGGTCAGTGCAACGATGACTGCCAATGTAGGCAGGGCGAATCCCAAAATTTGAACTGATTCGGGTCTGCCTAAATCCATCCATAAAAATGTGCTGTTAAGTGGAATAATATTTTCTACATTTTGAAATGGATATACAGTGCGTGCAAGTTTAAGCATATCCAACGGAGTTACTGATAAAGCACGAATAATAGATTGATACAAACCAATGATGATTGGAAATTGAATCAAGGTCGGCAAACAAGATGCAAATGGATTAATTCCTTTTTCACGATAAATTCGCATTTGTTCTTGAGCAAGTTTTTCACGGTCTTTGGCGTATTTCTTTTGAATCTCTTGCCATTCTTTATCGTTTTGTAATTCTTGCATGGCTTGCGCGCCTTTAACTTGTGAGGCGTTGAGGGGCCATGTAATTAGTTTAATTAAAACGGTAAACAAAATGATGGCAAGACCAAACATGTGTGGACCATGACCAAGCGTGTCATAAATCCATAACAAGAGATTTGTAAGCGGTTGAATAATAATGAGTTCCCACATAGGTCTGGTTCCTTATTTACTAGGGGTGAATGTCCAAGCTTGTTTGCCTGCGGCATCATACGCCGCAAGTGCAAATTCTGCCTGATACGGCGCGACAAGAATTAAATCGTTTGAAAGAACAGGAGTAGTATAAATTTTTCCGCCGGGTGTTTTTTCCCAGACGATTTTTCCATCACGGTCTAAGGCGATGAAAGAACCCGCCTCTGTCGCGACGTAAATCTGGTCATCCACCACCAGCAGACTCGCCGTTATAGGACCATCGGGTTTCAGTGTATTCCAATTCTGACGATTGTTCGATAAATCGAGTGAAAAAATATTTCCACTCAAATCAGCATAATATAAAGTTTCGTTATCATAGGTCGGTGTTCCCCAAATCCAATCTGACGCAGAGGCAATCACTTCATTTTTACCATTAGAAGTGATGTGCTTTATGTTTGATTCAAACGAGCCGACGTAAATGCCTTCAGTCCCAACGGCTGGGCTATCTGGCGCGGCACCGCCGAGGTCAATTGGGTCTGCAAGTTTGCCAGTGCTTGGATTCAAAATATGTAAGTGATGGTCAAGTGAATTGATGTAAATATAGGTTCCATCGGTCACAGGGGCAGACCATAATGCGCCGCCCAATTCGATAGGCTCAGCAACTTGCTTTCCGTTCATATCTAATGTATAGAGGTAGCCATCTGTATTTGGGGCATAGATTGTATTGTTAAAAACAAGCGGAGAGGCTACCCAAGCGCCCTTTGCTCCTGAAAATGGTTCAGCCCATTTTTCTTGTCCAGTTGCAGGGTCTAGACTAATAAAAGCATGGTTCGTACCTGTGCTACCAATTAAGAGTTGACCATCTTCGGTTAAGACAGGATTGGCATAATATAAAAGTTCGCCATCAGCTTTTTCTGGGTAACTCCAAACTTGATTTCCCGTTTGTACATCAATGGCATAGATAAATGAGCCAGTGGAAATGTAAGCCCGGTCTGCATCTGCTACGAGACCTGGAAAATTGTTTGTCAGGGGTTGTCCGCTACAGGCGCTAATAATCAGTGCGCCGAGAATGAGCAGAAAAAATAATGTCAATTTTTTGGTTTTCAAATTCGTATTACTCCTAAAGGTTCATGTCATTGTGAGGGCATTTGTTTCCAGAGCAATCTCCTACTTAATCAGGAGGTTGCTTCACCGCCAAGAACAAGAGCGCGGTTCGCAACGACATAGTTTAATGTTATTTTACAGGGTCATAACCGCCGGGGTTAAATGGGTTACAACGTAAAACTCTCCAGGTTGCCATCACCGAACCTTTTAACACACCATATTTATAAATTGCTTGATAACCATAATGTGAGCATGATGGATAAAACCTACAAGTATTTTCAGGCAAGCCTGGTGAAATTGCCATTTGATATAAACGAATTAAACCCAACAAACCAATGCGCGGCAAGTTAAACAGTGTACGAGGCATATCTCGCAAACGCGGTTCGTTTGAATAATCGTGTAAATGGAATGGTTGTTCAGTTTCAGGATTCATTCACGGGAATGTTATCTAATAAGTTGGCACGTTGAAAAAGATTGATTAACGCGGAGCGGGTATCTTCTAAAGTGGAAGTGACAAGTGCAGGTCGAGCAATCAAGATGAAGTCATAGCCTGAGGCGATGTTTGGAATTAATAGACGCATCGCTTCGCGTAAAAGTCGCTTGGCTCGGTTGCGATGAACGGCTGTACCAGTCGTCTTACCAGCAGTCACGCCAACACGGATATGGTCTTTAGAACCGTTGGCTTTTGTTACTAACACAACAAGCGGATGAGCATAGGACTTGCCTGTCTGCCGCACCCGCTTGAAATCTTCTTCTCGGGACAGTCGAAATCGCTTCTGCACCCGTACCTCATTTAAGTCTCTGCGTTAAAACGCAAGACTACCAACGAGTCTTCTTGACGTGTTCGTTGGACTTGACAGTTAATTTATAACGACCCTTAAGGCGGCGACGTTTGAGCACGGCGCGCCCGTCAGCGCTCGCCATTCGTTTGCGGAATCCATGTACGCGCACGCGGCGGCGGATTTTTGGTTGATAAGTTCGCTTAGGCATTCTAGTTTTCTTCCTTCTATTGCTTTACAAGTTTTTACACAATCCCCAACGGGAATGGGTT
>JAEURF010000153.1 GCA_016789205.1 Anaerolineales bacterium | reverse complement strand
ACCCGATGCGCGTTGGCTCGTGGCACTTGTTCCGCTTGTGATAACAATTCAATTTGCTTTAATCGGTTTTGGAATTTTGAAAGATGAAGCCTCAGTCAAAGCTATGTCTCGAACAGGTGACCCGAAAGAAATTTTACGTGGTCCGCTGTATTATGGAATTATGTTTGTCGTGTTGACTGTAGTCTACTGGAATGATTCCCCGATTGGCATTATTGCGTTAATGATGATGTGTGGTGGTGATGGCATTGCAGATATTGTCGGGAGAAAATTTAATTCTGCAAAACTGCCATGGAGTAAAGATAAGTCTATTGCAGGTTCTATCGCTGTTTTTATCGGCGGATGGGTGATGTCTGCGATAATTATTTTTATTTATGTAAACGCAAGTCTGTTTGCAGGTTCAATTACAAATTACTTATTACCGATTACTGTTATTGCTTTCGCTGGCATGTTAATCGAATCACTACCGTATAAAGATATTGATAATGTCACAATGACAATTGCTTCGGCATTGGTTGGATATTTATTTTTCTAAAAAAAGACCCTAAAGGTTTTATAAAACTTTTAGGGTCTAAAATTATTTCTTTTCTTCCTCATTGACCAAAACCATCACTCGATACGACTCGGCGTATTCAAAATCTTTATCCTTCGCGTCTTCCTTCGCCCAATCCTTCATCCATTTCTCAACTTCATCCACAGGGATTTGGCTGACATGTTTTTTCAACGCTTCAACTTTAATATCAATCGTTTCGGATATATCAACCCAAGTATCGGGTTTATCAGTCCCATGCACATATAATTTTTTGACGTTATGCGGTTCAAAGCCTGCATCTAGTAGGTCAGTGAAAATAAGCCTTGTACCCGCTGATGGAAAAACTGCTTCCGTCGCGGCTTGAGCGGCGGCGCGATGGTCTGGATGATTGACATATTCATTGCTATAAAACCATGCTTCAGGATTACCTATTAAAACCACTTCGGGTTTATACTGGCGAATGAGGCGTGTTAGTTCTTTTCGCAAGGCGAGAGTCGGCTGGAGTTCACCATCTGGATAACGCATAAAAACAGTGTGTTTGACTCCCAACACATCATTTGCATTTTGTTGTTCTACTTCTCTTAACTTTGCTAACTCAGGTTTATATTTTCCATCTTTCGTGACATCATTAGAGCCAGAATCACCACTCGTAATCGTCACCGAAATAATTTCACAGCCTGCTTTTGCCCATTTAGCAAGCGTACCGCCAATTGAAAATTCTTGGTCGTCAGGGTGAGCATGGATGCTCATCGCAATTTTTGGAATGTACTCTTTTTCGTTTGTCATGCAACAATTTTACTTGAAATGAAAAAACAAATTGTAGTAAAATAGAACGCGCATTCTAATTTTCCCTTTTTCATTATGTCATTCTGAGCCGCGCTCTTGTTGTTTGCGGCGAAGAATCTCTACGATTATCTCAGAGACCCTTCGCTATCGCTCAGGGTGACACATATAACGCCTCTTAAATTGCGAGAGCCGGGGGGCACCCGGCTCTCTAAACAAAGGAGGAGAAGAGAATTTGTTATGAATGCAAATTTATCACGCCTTGCCCAAAAGCACTTGACGACAAGCATACGTTTAATAAACGCCAAACCAACGAATCACCTAACAAAATTTTAAGGAGCAGAATGTCTTCATCACTCGCAATCGAAACAAAAGATTTAGGACGCATTTACAAACTGCGCGGCAATAAAAAAGAAACCCGCAAAGAACTCGTCGCTTTACAAGATGTTAACCTAACCGTTAAGAAAGGCGAGTTATTTGGATTGCTCGGACCAAACGGTGCTGGCAAAACCACCTTGATTAAAATCCTCACTACGCTTCTTTCTCCAACTTCGGGCTGGGCGCGTGTAGCGGGAGCAGATATTCAAACCGAACCAGATTTAGTTCGCCCGCGTATCAACATGGTTTCAGGTGGCGAATCTTCTGGCTACGGACTCTTAACCGTCCGCGAAAATTTATGGATGTTCTCACAGTTTTATGGCGTACCATCTAAAGAAGCCAATGAAAGAATCGAAGCCTTGCTTGAAATGGTCGGCATGAAAGATAGAATGCACACAAAATCATCAGACCTTTCGACAGGTCTAAGACAAAAAATGAATATTGTGCGCGGATTTTTAACTGACCCCGAAGTTTTATTTTTAGATGAACCGACACTCGGTTTGGATGTCGGTGCGATGCGCGATGTACGCAGATTCATCGTGGATTGGTTGAAGGCAGACAAAGAACGTACACTTCTACTCACAACACATTACATGGTCGAAGCCGATGAATTATGTGACCGTGTCGCCATCATCAACAAAGGGCGCGTGCTGGCTTGTGATACACCTTATGCACTCAAACAAAAATTGCAAAAAGATGTTTTGTTTGAGATTCACACGAGTCCGCTGAACGGTTTGAGTCAGCAGATGTTGGTTGACCAGCCCGAAGTCACGAAAGCGGCGATTGTTGAAACGGAGACTGGTGCAAAATTAAGTTTAAGTTTGGTCGAAGAAGATGCGCTCGCACGAGTCATCAATCTATTTACTCAAAAAGATATCAAAGTGATGAATCTAAATAAGCGCGAACCCACACTTGAAGATGTATTTGTGGATTTGGTGGGGCGTAGTATGGCAGAGGAGGAAGACAATGGAAGCAGTGAGTAAAAAATATTCACGTAAAGATACTGGCTGGCGATTATTTTTGAAAACAATCATCGCACGTGCCTATCCGCGCATTATTGGTCAACAACGTGAAATGTCTTGGGTATTTTTTGAAATATTGTTACCTGTATTGGCGGTCAGTGCGTATGTATTTGTTTATCGCGCGTTGAATGCACCTGAAGAATATGTTGGCTTCGTAGTAATGGGCGGCGCGATGACAGCCTTTTGGTTAAATGTTTTATGGAGTATGTCTAGCCAATTGTATTGGGAAAAACAACAAGGCAACTTGTCGTTATACATTATGGCTCCCAATTCGATGATGGCAATTTTGCTTGGTATGGCAGTCGGCGGCATGTTAGCAACTTGTTTGCGCGCGGTAGCGGTCACATTGTTTGGCATGCTTGTGTTTGGTGTGAGGTTTGAAGTAGTTAGTTATTTACAACTCTTCTCAGTTTTTATGCTGACGATGATTGCTTTATATGGCATGGGCATGATGATGGCTTCATCATTTTTATTGTTTGGACGTGAAGCCTGGCACATTGCCAACTTAGCACAAGAACCGATTTTTTTGGCTTCCGGATTTTTCTTTCCGATTAAATCTCTGCCATTTTGGGTGGCGGCTGGAGCATCGCTTCTTCCTTTGACTTTAGGCATGGATGCCATGCGTCAGCTTGTTTTTCCTTCCGGCGCTTTGCTCGGCTTTATAGATGTAGCCACAGAAATTTGGATACTTGCAGGTCTTTCTGTCTTGTTTATTGTTGTATCAAAATTTTTATTGGCGTATGTGGAAAAACTGGCAGTACGAGAAGGCAGAATTACGGAAAGTCGGAGATAATTTTTAACCACGAAGTGTCACGAAGGCACACAAAGGTTTTAATGATTTTCCTTTGTGACACTTTGTGTCCTTCGTGGTGAGAAAAGAGAAATTATGCAAACATCAACTTCATGGCGTTCGTTTCGGATGGCGGCTTGGCTCGGCTGGGTGATTGAATCCAACTGGACTGACCCATTCCTTTTTGCAGTCTATTCCATCGTCAAGCCTTTATCTGGCGCGGCGATTTTGGTCATCATGTATGGAGTCATTACACAAGGCAATTTTGACAGTGCTTTGTTTCCATATATTTATTTAGGCAATGCTTTTTATATTTACGTCGGCGCAGTTATGACCGGCGTCTCTTGGGCAGTAGTAGATGACCGCGAGTTATATAAAACGCTCAAATATATGTATATTGCGCCAATCAATATCCCGCTTTATTTGTTAGGTCGTGGCGGCGCACGTTTTGTCGTTGGTTCGGTGGCAGTGCTTATCACTATTTTGACTGGCGTATTCTTTCTAAATGTCAAAATCAACTTAGCAGAAGTCAATTGGGGATTATTCATCGTTTCGCTCACCCTTGGAATCATTATGCTGGCTTTGCTTGGATTAATGCTGGCTGGATTCACACTCATCACTGCACGGCATGAGGGCTTTATTGGCGAAGCAGTTGCCGCCGCACTTTATATTTTCAGTGGCGCAGTTTTCCCATTAGACGTATTACCTCAATGGCTTCGTCCGATTGGTTATTTTATGCCGACCACCTATTGGCTAGAATTGTTGCGCAGGTCACTGGTTGGGGATGTGGCACAAGCCTTTCCGACCTTGTCAAATTTCAGCGATATGCAAATCCTCGCTGTGATGATTGGACTAAGCATTTTCTTCGGCTCGATTAGTTTATGGGTGTTCAAAGTCTGTGACCATGTTGCCCGCGAACGCGGCTTGATTGATAGGACGACGAATTATTAGAATAAAAAACCTGAAGGCTTAAGCCTTCAGGTTTTTATTTGTAAATCGAAAAATGTTTATTTATTTTTTTTAATAATTGAATCCTACCAAGGTGAGAG
>JAEURF010000152.1 GCA_016789205.1 Anaerolineales bacterium | reverse complement strand
TTGAAACACTTAAGGCATTTCGCATAGAGCTTTTAGAGGCTAAAGAGTTAATTATTACAGAAGGCAAGGCCTCTTCCGAAGTTGATCTTGAAAAAATTAACAATGCGATACGTAATATTGAAAAGCATATTTTCCGTTTTTTGTAAGCAGATTAATGAACCATTTGTGCTTAAAACAAATAATACTCTACTAAGAAATTCATAAACTCATTTCCGAAATATTCCTTTTTTGCTTTAGAATCAAGGGGTATGATGCGCAAAGCATTTTCCGCAGTCGGCTCGTTTCTCGCTACCCCCTTCGGCGTAGTTTTTATAACGGCTGTTCTTTGGCATGGGGTAGTTTGGTATTTCGATATTCCTTATAGTCCTATCGTCAGCGGTCTCATCATTTTGCTTGATATCGTCGTCGTTTTTGCTTTAGGAGACCGCCTCACTTACTTCTTCTCTCAATTTGTTTTACCCATCCGCAACCCAGATGACCGCCAAGAAATTTACGAACGTGTGCGTGACTTTGAGTCTGGTGACCGTGGACCGATTCTATTTGTCAAGAATGGGCGTGTGATTAAGCACGAAGGCGAAGGAGATAAACGCGGACCTGGCGTACTCGTCTTAGATACAGCCAGTGCAGTCGTTTTACGCACAGATACAGAAATCGTCGGCTCAGTAGGACCTGGCATACGCTTTACAGATGAAAAAGAATACATCATCAGCCATATCAATGCGAAGAATGAAGAAGAAGCCATCGGCGTAGATTTACGCACGCAATGGCGCTTTATTGGTCCAACCGCAAGCGACCAACCATTTCTAAACCCTGTGCCGTTTCCAGACCCGAAAAAATATAATGACTTAGAAAAACGCCGCAAGCAAACGGTCGGTTTGACGCGAGATGGTTTTGAAGTGTCGCCGACCATCAGCATCAAATTTAGAATCAAACGCCCGAAGATAAATCAACCGACCCAAAGCGGAGTTAGGTCACAATTTGGGTATGACCCAGTTGCTGTCCGCCATGCAGTCACGCGCGAAGTGGTGGAACTAGATAAATCTGAAAATAAAAAAGCACGTATGACATGGAAACAACTGCCCGAACATTTGGTAGTGAATTTATGGCGTGAGTATGTGCGCAAATTCAAACTTGAAGATTTATTCACGTCATCAGACAGTTATAGCGGATTACAGACAATTGAGTATGTTTTGAATCGCCGTCTGCAACAAGCACGCGTGGCAGTGTTAGATGATACGGGTATGCCCGAAATGCCGCCCCGATATGCAGAAAGCCGCGAGTTCAAAGAATTGCAAGAACGCGGGCTGGAAGTCATCGAAGTGCGCATTCACAATGTTTTGTTTGAACCTACACTCGAAGAGAATTTGATTCAGCAATGGAGCGCCGATTGGATGGGATTGGCGAAAAAAGAAGAAGCCTTATTAAATGAAAAAGCGGCATTGGTTGAAACCGCCGCCCGCAGTGAAGCCGCAAAACAATTTGTGCGTGCCGCCTCACAAAAGTTTAGTGTTAACCCATTATTGACCTTAGGCGATGTGTATTCTGCCTTACAAGATTTAATTGAACCGCTCAAAGAAAACTTGCTGGCACAAAGCCAAGCAGATGAAGAAGCTGTGGCGACGATTGAAGAGTTAGATAATATTCTCAAGTGGGCTTTGGTATATAAACAAGACCCGCCAAAAAATAGGCAAGGCTCGTGATGAAGAGACCACGCATCCAACGTGATGAGATTGCCTCTTTGTTATTTGGGCTAGCAGAGAGCAACGTCAAATTTAGAAACCAATGGAGGTGGATTATCGCCTTGGTTTTGTGGATTACGCTTAGCCTCGCGACCATGCTCTTCGCTGGTGACCAAATCCTCACTCCCTATCAGCGGCTGGCGATTGTGGCAATGAGTTTTATCAAATATCTTCCATTGTTTTATGTGATTTACAACACATCCAAAAGCAAAGCCGCGCGATATTTAGATGATATTTTTGAATTACAGAATCAAACCTTAGCAGAAAACTTTATTGAAGAAGTTGCCTTTGGCGAAGGGCAAGGCAAAATCACCATCAATGAAGGCAAAATTTCTGAAAAAGATGAACACTCCCCTATCATTCTGATTGGTGGACCGGGCAAAATAAAAGTCAACCTCGGCAGTGCCGCCTTGCTCGAACAAGTAGATGGCGACCCGGAAGTTATTTATGCGCGCAGTCAGCCATGGAAATTAGAACGCTTCGAACGCATTCGTGAAATTGGAGAAGATGACCACGCAGGCAAACGAGAATATGCCGCCATCAATTTGCGCGACCAATTCGTAGGCGGGTTATCTGTCAAATCGCGCACAAAAGATGGCATCTCGATTGAGGCGCAAGATATCAAAGTGATTTTTAGCATTTTGCGAAAACCGCAATCGCATCTAGAAAAATCTGATGAAGACCCGTATTCATTTGACGAACGCGCTGTACAAGCCTTAGTCTATAACCAAACGCTGATTACACCGCCACCCCAAAATACAGGCGTGGGCTTCCCTTGGGATACGACTGTGATTCCATTGGTCACAAACGAATTGGAGAAATTAATTACCACAAGTGCTTTGAGCCAAATTCTTTCGAGCATTAGCCAAAAAGAATTGGATTTGGTCAGCGACAATGAAGCCACCAACGCGCAAATCCGTGTGGAAATTACCGGCGAGTTTACGCGCACCAAACAAATCAACAGCATGAATTTAAGACGCTTTGAAACGCGGTCTAAAATTACAGATTTGTTTTTTGATAAAGCCTTTCAAGAAAAAGCCGCCAAATTGGGCATCGTCATTCATTGGATTGATATTGGCACGTGGCAATTGCCACATGGCACAATTAGTAATCACTTAAAACAAGCTTGGGAGCAAGCGCGCGAAAACATCAAACGCCGCAATCAAATTGAAGGTTCAAGAAAAAAACTTGAATTAGAAAAGTTGTTAGAAATTATTCACACAGCAATCTTAGATAACTTCCATAAATCGCCAATCAGCTCAAAAAGTTATGATAAAGATTATGGCGATTATGAAGAATTCATCCGCTTGTTTGAAAAAGCATCTGAAGTTAATAAAACCGAACCGAGCCGCCCGCGCCCACAAGAATTTAAAACACCCAGCGCCAAAGAAGCCTTTGGCACAGCACGCGAAATTTTACGTGCCTTCCGCAAAGAATTTCTTTCAGTAAAAGAATTGATTCAAAAAGAAAATAAACCGCACCTTGAAAAAGAAGTGGAGTTGGCAACGATTGAAAAAGTGTTACGCGAAATTGAAACCCTTTTACATCCGCCAAAAAATAACCCAAAATGAAACATCCTCACGTTCAACTTTCTACCGAAATTGCCCGCGCCATCAACATCGGCTTGCCGATTGTTGCACTTGAATCAACTGTGATTACACATGGACTTCCAAAACCGCAAAATTTAGAACTGGCGCGTGAGATGGAAAAAACGATTCGTTCTGCCGGTGCTACGCCTGCCACCATTGCAATCCTTGATGGAAAAATCCGCATCGGTCTTTCGGACGCAGAACTGACTCAACTCGCTGACCTTGAGTCAAGCCTGAAAGTGAGTCACCGTGATTTTGCAACGGCGATTACAAAAAAGCAAAACGGCGGAACAACCGTAGCAGGCACGATGCTTGCCGCCAATATGGCTGGGATTAAAGTATTCGCCACCGGCGGAATCGGTGGCGTGCATAAAGAATCAGCGTTTGATGTTTCGACAGATTTACATGCTTTAGCAGAAATCCCGACGATTGTGGTCTGTGCTGGCGCTAAAGCAATTTTAGATTTACCCGCTACCTTAGAAGTTTTGGAAACATTCGGCGTGCCGGTAATTGGTTATCAGACCGATGAATTCCCTGCTTTTTATTCACGCGAAAGCGGATTAAATGTCAGTGCAAGGCTTGACTCTCCAAAAGAAATTGCTGACTTTGCCAAAGCACATTGGAGCATGGGCACGAAAAGCGGCATCCTCGTGACCAATCCGATTCCCGAAGCAGAGGCAATTGCAAAGTCTAAGTTAGAGCCGATGATTGAGAAAGCATCCAAAGAAGCGATTGAACAGGGAATTCATGGTCAGGCGTTGACTCCATTTTTGTTAAATCGCATCAATGAATTATCCAAAGGAAAATCATTGAAAGCGAATTTGGCATTGTTGTTGAACAACGCCCGCCTCGCCGCTGAAATTGCGAAAGAGATGAATGTGGCAAGAAAAGAGTGGGCGATTTAATTTCCCTTCAACAACTCCATCACCAAACTCTGCGGCACTTGCACAGCGACCACTTCACCACGAACCGTAATCACACCGTTTGCGATTAACCATTCTTCAATGACAACTTTACGTCCCTTATGTTCTTTGACCTTCGCTCGTATTTCCAATTGCACATTTAGCGGCGTTGGTTTGAGATAATCCACATGCAAAGAAGCAGTTAAGAAACGTGTGTTCGGCTCAGCATTTGGGTCACTTTCTTTGGCGGCTTTATATGCCACGGCGGCGGCAGTTCCTGTTCCGTTACAATCAATTAATGAAGCCAGTAACCCACCATAGACGTAACCCTGAATCGCAGTGTTATATGGATTGGGCATAAAATCACTAA
>JAEURF010000151.1:4315-4633 GCA_016789205.1 Anaerolineales bacterium | reverse complement strand
AAGGAATATACAAAACGCATCACCGATATATTTGAAGAGGATCGAGCTATTGTGCTTTCACAACGCCCCGAGCTTTTGCCATTAGATTTACAAGCCGAGTTACATTTGAAATCAGATCGAGTTGCGATTGCATATCGAACTTGGTTAAAGCAACTGGGGTTGAAGTTTGGTACTGCATAAAAAACGACAGTCACCTTCAAGTGACTGTCACTTTTTATGCTAGAAAACTTTCAATTACTTGCTTTAAATTTTTCAAACTAACAGGTTTGCTCATGTATTCATTAGCACCGGCTTCAAGACAACGCTCTCGGTCGCCGG
>JAEURF010000151.1:0-4305 GCA_016789205.1 Anaerolineales bacterium | reverse complement strand
GGGCATGGCTAAGGCGGTAAGAGCAATGATAGGTGTAGAAACAAATCGAACGTCAGATCTGAGGCGACGTATGGCTTCTAATCCATCCATGACCGGCATTTGAATATCCATCAAGATAATATTGGGGTTGGTTTCATTTGCTTTTTCAATGGCTTGAACGCCGTCATTGGCAATTACAATTTCGTATCCGTGATTTTCAAGATATTCACCAATGGTTAAGATATTGGTTTGATTATCTTCTACTAGTAAGATTTTTTGATGGTTACTTTCTATTTTGGATTGAAAATCCGCTTCAACATCCACTGGATGCGAAATAGATTTTTCCGCTTCATTTGTTTGACCTAAAACATTTCCTTGATAGGGCAAGTTGACCGTGAAGCGACTGCCTTTGCCGACTTCGCTTTCTACTTCTACACTACCGCCATGCAAGTCGGTTAATTTATGCACAAGCGCCAAGCCTAAGCCTGTGCCTTCAAAATGACGATTGAGACTGCTTTCTACTTGAACAAACGGTGTGAATAAACGCCGTAAATCTTCTTGGGCGATGCCAATGCCTGTGTCAATTACTGAAAATTGAATCACATTTTGCTTTACATTAACTTTGAGCGTGACATGCCCGTCGTCGGGTGTGAACTTAACGGCATTGGTTAATAAATTTACCAAAATTTGTTTGAGGCGGCGCGGGTCAGCAGAGAAATCGGAGATGGGATCTTCAATTTCAGATGTGAGTGTGACGCCTTTTTTCATGGCTTGCATTTTGACGAAAATTAAGCTGGACTTGCATAAATCATTGACATTAATCAGTTGTGGATAATAGTCAAACTTACCGGCTTCAATCTTGGAGAGGTCTAAGACATCGTTAATTAAATCAAGTAAATGTTTTCCGCTGGTTTCAATAATTTGTAAAGACTTTTGTTGGTTTTCAGTTAAGGTATCACGATGTTGTTCGAGCATGGATTCAGACAAACCCAATATGCTGTTTAGTGGCGTGCGCAATTCATGGCTCATGTTGGCTAAAAATTCATCTTTGGCGCGGTTGGCATGTTCGAGTTCAAAGTTTGTTTTATTGAGTTCAGACGTGCGCTCAGCGACACGGCGTTCGAGTTCAAAATTGGAACGTTGCAGGTTTTCAAAGAGTTGGGCATTATCAATTGCAATTGCGGCTTGACCTGCTAACGTCTCAAAAAAATCTAACCAATCTTTGGTGGGGCGAAGTTCAGTACGGTGGAAAACTTCAAGCACGCCTTTGAGCTTGCCTTTGGCAACCAGCGGAATACCATAATAAGAAACAAAGCCTTCGTCTTTTAACAAGTCTGGACGGATGAACTTTTCATGAGTTTGTGCGAGGTTTGGTACAAAAACTGCATGGTTTTCTAAAGCGGATTTGCCTGCTACGCCTTCACCCAGTCGAATATTTGTTTGTTGAATGCCTGTGGAATAAAACCCTTTGCCAGCCTTATATTCCAAAGTAGACATATCTAGGTTAAATAACAAAACAGATGCGGCACTGACCTCTAACTGTGACAGGGTTGCATTAAGCAAGACATCTAAAGTTAGTTTCAAATCAAATGAATTGCTAATGGCGATATCAATATCGCGTAACGCCTGCATATGTTTGAGTTGATGTTGATTTTGCTCTTCGGCTTTTTTGCGTTCGGTAACATCTACTGTAGAGACGATGACCTTTTCAAGGTTTTGTTCATAACCCGGCACAACTGTCCAGTGAATGGTGACATGAATCAGATTGCCATCTAGGGTTTGGTCTATGCCTTCACGCTCAAAATTGAGACGTCCATTTGCAAGTTGGATGAGTTCATATTCAAAATGTTCTGCAGAGATTGGCGCGGAATTATCGCTTAGGATTCCGATTAATTTATCTTTGCTTTCAGCACGATACAATTCCAATGCGGCTTGATTGACATCAATAATCTTGACCAAGTTTGTACATTCACTAACAAACTCTGGATGTTCACGAATATAAGCGTGCATATCCACTATGCCACTTTCTTTTAATTGGTCTAAGTGTGCTTTGACCTCAGAAAAATCTTCTACCCACAAAGCAATTGGTGAATCTTCAAAGAGACTGCGATATTGTTCTTCACTATTGATTAAGGCTTCTTCGGCTTGTTTACGTTCGGTGATGTCTCTAAAATTGCCAATAATGGCGCGGATGTCTGGGTCGTTTAGCAAGTTTTTGCCGATGCTTTCAACCCAGCGCCATGAACCGTCTTTATGTTTTATTTGATATTGCGCATTGACCACTTGTGTTGGGTCTTGCATTAGTTCCGCAAAAAGACTTTGGGTATGCTGAACATCTTCTGGATGAATTAAATCAAATATTTTTATGCCAACGAACTCTTCTACCGAATACCCTAATGAGCGCGTCATCGGGTCGCTGACGTAGGTGACGATTCCCTCTATATTGATTTTGACGAACCAATCTGAACTATGTTCAATGAGTGTACGAAAGTTTTTCTCGTTGGATGCTAAAGCATCTTCAACTAACTTACGGTCGGTCACATCTCGCCCAATTGATTGAAACTCAATGATTGTGCCAGTTTCGTCATAAATGGCTTGGTCAGTCCACTCATTCCAAGCGATACTGCCATCGGGTTTAATCACACGATGTGTTTCAGTTTCACTTCTGACTTTGCCCGAGGTAAGGCGCGCGATTTTTTCTTCGACTACTTGCCTGTCTTCTTCTGCGACCAATGACTTAAAGCCGCTAGAAAGCGCCTCTTCATTTCTAAGACCGAAATAACGCAAATACGCCTCATTGACAAATGTTCGTGTGCCATCTGGCTTCCAACGGACAATAAACTCACTTTGGTTTTCAACGACTGCACGATATTTCTCTTCGCTGTTGCGTAAGGCTTGTTCGGCTTGCTTGCGTTCGGTGATATCAACAATATATGCAAGGGTCAGCATGCCTTGGTCGCTTTCAAAGGGTGCTAAACCAATTTCTAATGGGATTTCTGAACCATTTTTGTGTAAGCCGAATAGTTCACGTCCACTACCCATAGCCCGTGTTTGCGGGTTGAGATAAAAATCATCACGGAATGTAGGATGCGCTTCACGAAATCGTTCAGGCACAAGCATGTCTATTGATTTTCCAACCATGCCTTCATCTTGATAACCGAATAAATTAAGGGCACGGGTGTTGGATAATTGAATCTTGCCTTGCTTATCAATCACAATCATTGCGCTTGGCGCGGCTTCAACTACCAAACGGAAGCGCTCTTCACTTTCTTTCAATAAGACTGCGGCGTTAATGCGTTCAGTGATGACTTCGGAAAATAAGATGATGCCACCGATTTCACCATTCGCCTCATACCACGGGTGAATTTCCCAGCGTACCCAATCTGTTGTTCCATCTTCACGCGGGAAGGGGTCTGCTTCGGCTTTTTCGATTGCCCCTGCTAAACAGCGTTTGTGAATATCTTTCCAGCGTTCGGGAATTTCGGGGAAGATTTCATAATGTGAATGCCCTACAATTTCTTGGTCCGCAAGGCGATAATCGGCAAGATAGCGTTTACTAGCGGCGATGTATTTCATCTCGCGGTTGAACATCGCAATCGATGCAGGCGCATATTCAACAAAAAGTTTGAGTGTGCGTTCGCTGGTTTGTAATTTCTTCTCGCTTAATGTACGTTCGGTAATGTCGCGGATGATGGAAAGCATGGCGGTGCGCTGACCTGCTGACGTTAAGAAAGAGGCGCGTGATTCTACAATCCGTTCAGAGCCATCGGCAATGCGTACCACCGCTTCAAGCGGAGTTGGGGGAACATCGCTTTTGAAAATTTCTTTGTATTGCGCTAAGGCGTATGCACGAAAATCTTCCGGGAAAATAATAGAAAAACTTTGTCCAATTACTTGTTCGGGTCTGTAGCCGTATAATTTGTAATAAGCGGGGTTGGCGGCAATCACAATGCCGTTTTCATCAGATAGCACCATAGCATCGGTGGTCACTTCCCAAACTTGGGTAAAACGTTCCTCAATTTTGCTTAACGTTTCTTTCGCTTGTTGGAGTTGTGTAATATCACGATAGTTGACAACTATGGCTTTTACATTGGGCTGAGCAAGCAAATTTGTAGCAACAGCATCAATCCATAACCAATGATTATTTTTATGGCGAATGCGGAAGATGGCATTTAACTGACTGCCATGTGTATTTATTAGGTTTGCAAATAAGGTTTTTATTTTTTGTAAATCATCAGGATGAACCAGTTGAAAAACGCTTTTCCCAATCCACTCGCTAGCGCTGTACCCTAACATACCGCTAGCGGCGGGGCTATCGTATATTAC
>JAEURF010000150.1 GCA_016789205.1 Anaerolineales bacterium | reverse complement strand
TGAAAAAATTGATTTACGAAATTATCGTCGAACCATTCGAGCATTAGAAGTCATTTTTACAACTGGTAAAAAATTTTCTGAGCAAAGAAGTAAAGGTGAATCTCCTTATCATTTAATATCTATCGGATTAACTCGTCCGCGTGAAGAATTATATAAACGTGTGGATGAACGAATTGAATCAATGTTTGCAAATGGATTAATAGATGAAGTGAAAGGCTTGTTAGATAAAGGTTACTCGCCCACTTTGCCAAGCATGTCGGCGATTGGGTATAGAGAATGTTTCGGCGTAATAAAAGGTCAAATGAGCATTGAGCAAGCCAAAGTCGAGATGAGGCGCTTGACGAGAATTTTTGTTAGAAGACAATCGAATTGGTTCAAAGAGTCAGATGAATCGATTAAGTGGTTTCATCCAAAAGAAGAAAAAGAAATTGAAGGATATATTGAGTCTAGGGTGCGTCGCGCTTAATAAATTAAAAAAGTTATAAGTTTGGAAGCGCGACGCACTCGTAACTTTGGTATTTATCAAGTGTTGTAATTGACTTTTAATATTTTCAAGTTTATACTTCAGCCAGAATATCATCTTCACCACACACAAGGAGAGAAGTATGACTAACAAACCATGGCTGGCACATTATGACAAAGGTGTGCCGCACACAATTGAATATCCAAAAGTGCCGATGTTCCATTTTTTAGAGGAAGCCGCGCGCAAATACCCTGACCGTGCCTGTACGATATTTAAAGGCGCGGTCATTTCTTATAAAGAGATGAACGCACTCACCGACCACATGGCGGCGGCGCTTGTGGAGATGGGCGTGAAAAAAGGTGACCGTGTTGGTATTTTTATGCCGAACACTCCGCAGTTTGTGATTGCTTTTTTTGGAATTTTGAAAGCGGGTGGTGTGGTGGTTGCTGTCAACCCCACTTACCCTGTTGATGAAATTCTCACACCTGTAAAAGATGCTGGCATTGAAATTATGTTTTGCTTGAGTCGTTTTTATGGCAAACTAAAAGAAGTGCGCGAAAAATCGAATCTGAAAAAGATTATCGTCACTAACATCAAAGAGACATTGCCACCTGTTTTGCGATTTTTATTTACGATTGCCAAAGAGAAGAAAGAAGGCGACCGCATTGAAAACTTAGATTCACGCGATGTGTTGATGCAGGATTTGTTAAAGAAACACGCCTCTTCTCCTAAGCCTCAAGTTGAGATTACACCCGAAGATACTGCTCTCTTTCAATATTCTGGCGGTACAACAGGTGTTCCCAAAGGTGCAGTTGCCATGCACAAAAATGTCGTGGCAAATACTTTGCAAATGAAAGCATGGTTTGTGACTGCTGAAGAAGGCAAAGAAGTAACATTGATGGGCATTCCACTCTTCCATGTTTATGGCATGATTGCAGGGATGGCATTTGCAATGACGATTGGTGCAAGTATGGTGATGGTGCCGAACGCGCGTGATTTGAAAGACGTGTTGGAAAACATCAACAAATTCAAAGCCACATTATTCCCCGGTGTGCCATTGCTTTATAACGCGATTAATAATCATCCCGATGTAAAAGCCGGGAAATATGATTTGTCATCTATCAAAGCCTGTATCTCCGGTTCTGCGGCTTTGATGAAAGAGACAAAAGAAACCTTTGAAAAATTGACAGGCGGAAAAGTATTTGAAGGCTTTGGCATGTCGGAAGCACCGACTGCCACACACTGTAACCCACTCAATGGCGAAAATAAAATTGGTTCTATCGGTATGCCTTTACCAGATGTAGATGTCAAACTCATCAGCTTGGATGATGGCGAAACTGAAATGGCACAAGGGGAAATTGGTGAAATTATCATCAATGCCCCGAATGTGATGAAGGGTTATCACAACATGCCGACTGAAACAGCCAATTCACTTCGTCAATTGAAAGATGGCAAAACTTGGCTATTTACAGGCGACATTGCCCGTATGGATGAAGATGGTTATTTCTATATTGTTGACCGCAAGAAAGAACTCATCAAGCCCGGCGGATTCCAAGTATGGCCCCGTGAAGTGGAAGAAGCAATTGCTGGTCATCCAAAAGTTTTGGAAGTTGGCGTTGGCGGAATCCCTGACCCACAACGAGGTGAAGCAGTCAAAGCGTGGGTTGTGTTGAAGCCCGGCGAATCATTGAGTGAAGCCGACCTCAAAGCCTATTGCAAAGAACATCTTGCGCCGTATAAAGTGCCAAGTCACATTGAGTTCCGTACTGAATTACCAAAGACAACCGTAGGAAAGATTTTGAGACGTGAATTGGTAAGACAGCATAAAGAAGGAACAAGTTAAGAGTAACAAGTACCAAGAAAAGTAATTCGGAAAACTTAATGCCTAAGTGATTAATAAAAAAGAGCCTTCGAGAAATCGAAGGCTCTTTAGTTTTACGAATTACACCAATTGCGGTGTGCCACTTTTCTTGCCTAATGGTGGTGGGAAGAGTTTTTCAAATTCTTCGCGGTTGATGGATTCAACTTCTAAAAGTTTCTGAGCAACCAATTCCAACTGTTTGCGATATTTTTTGACCAACGATTTCGCTTGTTTGTAAGCATCTTCCACAATCTTGCGGACTTCGCGGTCAATTTGTTCAGCGACTGCATCTGAATAATCGCGTTGTTCTGATATTTCTCGCCCAAGGAAAATCAATTCTTCTTTTTGACCATAAACGAGTGTGCCCATTTCAGCACTCATGCCCAAACGAGTCACCATAGCGCGTGCCATGCGAGTCACTTGCTCAATGTCATTTGATGCGCCAGAAGTGATGTCGTCAAAAATCAATTCTTCTGCGGCACGTCCGCCTAATGCCATTGCGAGAGTAGCTAGCATTTTCTTGCGAGACATTAAGATTCTATCTTCATCAGGTCTAAACCATGTCACGCCGCCCGCTTGCCCGCGACCGACAATGGTCACTTTTTGGACGGGATCTGCTTCAATGATGGCGTTTGCCACAATTGCATGACCAGCTTCATGGTAGGCGATGATGCGTTTCTCTTCATCCGAAATGAGACGAGATTTGCGCTCCGGTCCCATTACTACGCGTTCAATCGCCTCTTCCATTTCTGGTTGACCAATTGATTTTTTATTTCGGCGTGCGGCAAGGATAGCACTTTCATTAACTAGGTTTTCTAAATCAGCACCGGCAAAACCAGGCGTGCCGCGAGCAATTGCTCCCAAATTAATTTGTGGGTCTAATGGCTTGCCCTTGACGTGTACGTTAAGAATCGCCTCTCTTCCTTTTACATCTGGTCTATCTAAAGTGACACGGCGGTCAAAACGTCCGGGACGTAATAAGGCTGGGTCAAGAATATCTGGGCGGTTGGTTGCGGCAATAATGATAACGTTTGTCTCCGTATCAAACCCGTCCATTTCAACCAACATTTGATTCAAGGTTTGTTCACGTTCATCATGTGAACCGCCCAAACCTGCCCCACGTTGGCGACCTACGGCATCAATTTCATCTACGAAAATAATACATGGGCTATGACGTTTGGCTTGCTCAAATAAGTCACGTACACGGCTAGCACCTACACCTACAAACATTTCTACAAATTCAGAACCAGAGATTGAGAAGAAAGGCACACCTGCTTCACCAGAAACAGCTTTTGCCATCAAAGTTTTACCAGTTCCGGGCGGACCTACTAACAAAACGCCTTTTGGAATTCTGGCACCAAGTTGAATAAACTTTTGTGGTTCTTTCAAAAACTCAACCACCTCGGCAAGTTCTTGTTTTGCTTCTTCTGCACCAGCCACATCAGAAAAAGTTACAGTCGGATGTTCGCCACTAAACATGCGTGCACGCGACTTTCCGAAGGACATGGCGGCATTATTACTGCCTTGTGCTTGACGGAAAATAAACCACAACAAACCACCCATAAACAAAATCGGTAAAAGATACAAAGCACCACTCAAAACACCACCCCATGCCGATGGTGCTTCCACTTCAATATCTACTTTTGCAAGTTGTTCAAAAGTTACGCCAAAACTGAGCAGTTGTTCTACCAAAGTTGTAGCAGTCTCTTTACGAGATTCGGCTTCAGTTCCATTGGTTGTGATGACACGAATCACATCATCGCCTTCAACGATGATTCGAGAAATCTGGCCATTTTGAACTTGCTGGGCTACTCGGCTAATGGTCAGCGGTTCAGCCGTATTTGAGTCATTGCGAAGCCCAACATACAACATGGCACCAATCGCAACCAACAAAAGGAAGTACACAAAAAAAGATGAGTTACGGGAATTCACGGAATCCTCCAAAATTTACGAACAGTTTGCATTATACCAAGTCGCTGTTTAGACGTGCCAACTTGATAAATATTTATATGATTCTCTAATATGACGAGCCATCGCTTCTATTTCTACCCCCTGCCTGCTTGCAAAGCCTTTCAAATTTTCTTACACCTACACACTCTCATCCAAAATTAACTCTACCGGACAATGGTCAGAGCCCATGACCGCATCATGAATAATCACATCACGCACACGCGGAAGCAAAGACTCCGAAACCAGAAAATAGTCTAACCGCCAGCCAATGCCACGCTCACGTGCTTTCAAGATATTCGTCCACCATGTGTATTGCACTTTGTCTGGATATAGATGCCGAAAGACATCCACAAAGCCAGCAT
>JAEURF010000014.1:9430-13850 GCA_016789205.1 Anaerolineales bacterium | reverse complement strand
TGCCGTATGTGACCGAACGTTGGATGGGCGGTATGCTCACCAACTGGTCAACCATGCACCAACGTATTAAAGAATTAGAACGACTCGAACAACTTCGTGATTCAGGTGACATCAACCGCCTCACTAAAAAGGAAGGCTTGCTCATCGAGCGCGAAATTACCCGCCTGCAAACACGTCTCTCGGGTGTACGTAATATGAAGCGTGTACCTAATTTACTCTTCATTATTGATGTTGGTCGTGAAGTCTCTGCTGTCAAAGAAGCCGCAGTGCTTAATATTCCGATTGTGGCATTGGTAGATACAAACTGCAATCCGCAAGATGTGGATTATGTCATCCCATCAAATGATGATGCCATTCGTGCGATTAAGTTATTGGTCTCCAAAATGGCAGATGCTGTATTAGAAGGCAAAGCCGCTCGCAAAGAAGAAGAACCTGAACAACCGGAAGATGTCAAGGCGGAATCAAAAACCCGAACTCGCCCAACCCGTTCAAAAGTCGAGACAGAAGCGAGTGATGAAATGGGTGACGATGCTTTGTTAGGTGAAGCCACTCTGGCTAAGATGAATGTCGGCAAAAAGGCAGAAGTCTCAACCGATGAACCTGTAGCGGTTGTGGAAGAAGTCAAAGAAGAAAAGAAACCTCGCGCCAAAAAAGAAGATGCTGAAACTGCTGAAGAAACTCCAGCGACTGAATAAAAATCGAAGATTGAATTAAGGATTGTGAAATGGAAATAACGACTGAAATGATTAAGCAATTGCGCGCCGCAACCAATGCGCCAATGTTAGATTGTCGCAAGGCATTGCAAGAAGCTGATGGTGATTTTAATAAAGCAGTAGATTGGTTGCGCGAAAAAGGCATGGCAACTGCCGCCAAACGCGCTGACCGTGATGCCTCAAATGGCGTCGTTGAATTGTATTCACATGGTAATGGTCGTGTGGGTGTGATGGTCGAAATCAATTGCGAAACCGACTTTGTTGCTCGCAATGAACAATTCCGTACATTGGCACATGAAATTGCTTTACAAATTGCGGCAAGTTCGCCAAAATATGTAACTGCTGAAGAAATCCCTGCGGCTGAATTAGAACATGAAGCCGAAATTGCACGTGCGCGCGCCAAAGAAGAAGGCAAGCCAGAAAATGTACTTGCGAAAATTGTCGAAGGGCGCGTTGAAAAATTTAAGGATGAAGTTAGTTTATTACGCCAACCTTATATCCGCGATGAGTCGATTACAATTGAAAAATTGATTTTGCAAAATGTCGCCGCGATTGGCGAGACAATTATTGTTCGACGTTTCCAGCGCTGGGAACTTGGTGAAAGCACAAATCAAGAGTAAACATAAAAAGCCAACCCTTTGGGTTGGCTTTTTTTCTATAATAATAGACCCTAAAGGTTTTTATAATGAATTAGGTGCATAATTGTAAGGAAAACATTTAGGGTCTCACTAAAAATCGGAGGCGTGAATGGCTGAATTGAAATATAAAAGAATCTTGTTGAAATTAAGTGGCGAAGCGTTGGGTGGGTCTATGGGGTTTGGCATTGACGTAGATGAAGCTGAAGCCATTGCCAGTCGCATTAAAGAAGTTCACGAAATGGGCGTGGATGTGGCAGTGGTCATTGGCGCGGGTAACTTATGGCGTGGAAAACAAGGTCTTGAACGCGGCATGGACCGTTCTACGGCAGATTACATGGGCATGTTAGCGACAGTGATGAATGCGATGGCTTTGATGGATGCCCTCGAACGCATGGGAGTTTTTACACGCGTCATGTCTGCCATCGAAATGCGTGCCATCGCCGAGCCTTACATTCGCCGACGCGCTGTCCGCCACCTCGAAAAAGGACGCGTAGTCATCTTCGGTGCCGGGACGGGCAATCCGTTTTTCTCCACTGATACTGCCGCCGCATTACGCGCCACCGAAATTGACGCGCAAGTCGTCATCAAAGCCACGAAAGTGGATGGCGTCTATGATGCCGACCCGAAAAAGAATCCTGACGCGAAAAAGTTTGATAGATTAACTTACTTTGATGTCCTCAATCGCCGCCTCGAAGTGATGGATAGCACAGCCATTACCTTGTGTATGGAAAATAATATGCCGATTATGGTCTTGAATCTATGGGACTCAAATGCTTTATTAGCCGCTTTACGTGGTGAAAGTGTTGGGACATTGGTGACGGAAGGCTAGTTACAGCTTTGTCATTATATAAAGAAGAAAGAGGAAAGAAGAAGGTTTTAATATCTTCCTTCTTTCCTCTTTCATATCTCTCAAACCCTCTCAAAGATTTTCATAATCTCTCGCTCCCATAGCATAAATCCTTGTTTTAAGGTATCCTTATATTGACTAAAATTTCAGGAGGAAGCACGTGAGTACTGATGAAATTAAGAGTTTATTGAAAGATGCAGAAACCCGTATGAATGGTGCAATCCAATCATTGACTGATACCTTAAATGGTATTCGTACCGGGCGAGCCAGCCCGGCATTGGTAGAAAAACTGCAAGTAGAATACTACGGCACGCCGACACCACTGATGAATATGGCATCTATTAGTGTGCCAGAGCCGCGTACATTGACGATTAAGCCGTTTGATGCAACCTCTGTCAAAGATATTGAAAAGGCGATTCGCACCTCAGATTTAGGCTTGAATCCCAACTCCGATGGCAAGGTCATTCACCTCAACTTGCCTCCCTTGAATGAAGAACGCCGCCGCGATTTGGTGAAGCAAATGAATCACCGCCTAGAAGATGCGCGTATTGCAGTCCGCAACATCCGCCGGGATTTGCATAACGACATCCGCGAGTATGAAAAAGAAAAATTAATCACCGAAGATGACCTCAAACGTGGTGAAGAAGATTTACAAAAATTGACCGATAAATATGTAGAAGAAATTGCGAAAATTGGTCAACACAAAGAAAAAGAAATCATGGAAGTCTAATGCTCAAGTCGCCGCTCTGTGGCGAGCCAGTATTTTAGAAAAAAATAATACATGACAGAATCAACATTAAATATTCCGCTGGATAAGATTCCTCAACACGTTGCCATGATTATGGACGGCAATGGGCGTTGGGCAATTCAACGCGGTCTCCCACGCTTGGCGGGGCACAAAGCCGGCACAGAGAATCTGAGGCGCGTGATTCGTGCTTCGGTTGAATTTGGAATCAAATATCTCACCATCTATGCTTTTTCAACCGAAAATTGGGGGCGTCCGCCGGAAGAAGTGCAAGGCTTGATGTTTATTTTGCAAGATGTGATTGACAAAGAGTTAGGTGAATTAAATAAAGAAGGCGTGCAATTACGTCATATTGGGCGGCTTGAAAGATTAGACCCGCGCATCCAAAAGAAAGTGCTTCACGCAATTGACTTAACAAAAAATAATGACCGTTTGGTAGTGAATGTCGCTTTTAATTATGGCGGACGTGATGAAATTGTTTGCGCCATCCAAAAAATTATCGCTGATGGAATCCCTGCTGAAGATGTAACTGATGAAATCGTCAATAAATATTTATTTACGGCTGGCGTGCCCGACCCAGATTTAATCATTCGCACATCCGGGGAGTTGCGCGTCAGTAATTTTTTAATTTGGCAAGCCGCATACTCGGAATGGTATATCACGCCAACTTTTTGGCCCGATTTTGATAAAGAAGAATATCGCCGTGCAATTGAGTCATTTGCTAACCGTGATAGGCGTTTTGGAAAGGTATCTTCAGAGGAACTTCAGGGAACCAATGCGTAGAAGACTCATTACAGTTTTAATATTAACTATTATAGGAGTGCCTGCCATATTACTTGGCGGCATCTTTTATTTTCTGCTCATGGCTGTTTTCTTAATCGGCGCCGCAAGGGAATATGTCCATTTGTTTCGGGCAGTAAAATTTGAACCAAACATGCAAATAACGATGGGTGGAGTTGCATTAATTCTTTTTGTCCGCATGTTTTTTGTAGAATATGCCGCACCAGTTTTCGCCGCATTGATATTAATTGCTATGGCATATCACTTAATCATCTATGAACAAGGTAGAGACCACGCCGCAATTGATTTTGCAATTACGGTTGCAGGTATTGTTTACATCGGCTGGATTGGTGCATACCTGCTTGATTTGCGTAATTTACAACAAGGTGGCTGGTGGTTTATGCTGGTTATGTTTTGTATCTGGGCTGGTGACTCGGGTGCATATTCTATTGGTCGAGCCTATGGAAAACATAAAATGGCACCGCGTTTGAGTCCGAAAAAGAGCTGGGAAGGTTATGTTGCTAGCGTTTTCACCGGCGCAGTAACTGGCGCATTTTATTTATACGTCTTTACAACATTTGGCTACTTGAAAACAGACATGACTTACACGCAAGGTGCTGTTTTGGGATTATTGCTTGGCGCATTACCCACACTGGGCGACCTTGGAGAGAGTATGATTAAACGCCAATCCGGAATT
>JAEURF010000014.1:0-9334 GCA_016789205.1 Anaerolineales bacterium | reverse complement strand
ACAATGTTTGACCCCGGACCGTTTGTGTACATGAATAAAATTGCAGTGGGTCCCGAATCAAAGGGCAAGATTGATATTGAAAAACCAATCACTGAAAACTTAAAAGCGATTGCCAAAGCAAAAGATAAACATATTGAAGATTTAACAACCATTATTTTAGATAGACCACGCCATGATGAAATGGTCGCTGAAATTCGCAAAGCGGGTGCAAGAATCCGCCTCATACCGGACGGGGATGTGGCGGCGGCACTTATGACGGCTTGGCCCGAATCAGGTGTGGATGTATTAATTGGCATTGGCGGCACACCCGAAGGTGTGATTGCCGCGTGTGCTTTACGCGCGATGGGCGGTGAGATTCAAGGTAAGTTATATGCGCGTGATGAAGCAGAATTAAAAAGTGGACGTGAAGCTGGTTATGATTTTGATAAAGTGATTACGATGAATGATTTAGTTTCATCTGAAGATGTCTTCTTCGCCGCCACCGGCATCACCGATGGTGAATTACTCAAAGGTGTGCGTTATTATGGTGACCATATCACTACCGATACGCTCGTCGTGCGCGGATTGACCGGAACCGTTCGTCAAATTATTGCAACGCATACAACCGATAAACTTGAAAATTTAAGTTTGATTCGATATTAAGTATCATGTCATTGCGAGGACGCTCTTACTCTTTGTCCGAAGCAATCCCCAACTAATAAGGAGATTGCTTCGCAAAGAACGCTCGTAATGACATGATGCATTTGACTTGACAACCCCCTATCTTATACATATAATATCGCTCGCGTTCCTGACTAGCTCAATCGGCAGAGCGAGCGGCTGTTAACCGCTAGGTTATAGGTTCAAGTCCTATGTCAGGAGCCATAAATAAAAAGACCTTGAAACTTTCTTCAAGGTCTTTTTATTTTATCTCTGGGGCCACGGAATATCTGCTGGACCGGCATATCCATGTTTTTCTTGAATATACACACGTCCGCGTGAAGGTTGGTCGCAACCGGCTTGGTCAATAAATTTAATCGCAGGGTAGGTTGTGCCGAGCGTCTCAAAAACATATTCGCCATTTACACAATGCCATACTTCAACAATATATGGAAACATATTTGGGCTTTCATATTTGCCGGGGCTGACAATAATTTCAATCCATGAAACCGTAATTTCATCGCCTTCACGTGTGGCACTCAAAACAGTTGTCGGTCCATAATATGGTGAAACAGGGATTTTATATCCATCTGGATAGACCACTTTCAAATGACTCATATCCCCTTCGGCTTGCACAAATTCACCATTCACCCAACAATCATGCGCATCTGCTCGCCCTCTATTTTCTATCAAAACCCAATTGTTTCCATCCGCGCGTCCAATTAAAGTGATAGGTGTAGTGCGGTTCAATGCAATCAGATATAAATAATTTGCACCGGGTCCATAACGGCAGACGAGCTTATCTGCAATCACAACGGCTTTCATACTTTCGACGACTGGAATCGGTGTCAACGTTGGTGTGGATGTTGGAACGCTCGTCTCAGTCGGGACGGGGGAAGCTGTTTCCGTTGGCGGGGGCATTGTCTCAGTGGAGGCGAATGTGGCAGTCGTTGAGTCAACTTGACCCGTAGGAACAGAAGCGGGGGCGTTACATGCAGTCAAAAATAGAATTGATAATGTTAAAAATAGTCTTATTTTCATTTCTTAATTGTACTCGTTTTGATTAATAACGTCTCACAATTTTTCGTTATAATACTTTTATGAATACATCACTAACATTGCAACGCGACCTTCCAAAACTTTCTTTGGCTGTGCTGGCGGGGGGGATCGCAATATTTTTTAGTATTGTGATTGTTTGGGTGCTTGGTTATCAATTGATATATGCCGGGCGGATTTTCCCCGGCGTTTCTGTTGCAGGGGTTGACCTTTCTGGGCTTTCACCCAATGATGCGGCGTTGAAGTTAAGCCAAACGCTTTCGTACCCAAATACCGGCAAAGTTTTATTTCGTGATGGCGAAAAATTTTGGGTGGCTTCGCCTGCTGAATTAGGCATGGTCTTTGACCCATCTGCGAGTGCGATGGCGGCATATCATTATGGACGCAAAGGCGGTTTGTTTTCTGCATTATCAGGGCAAATTAGCGCACGCGGACTTGGCGTAGATGTACCTCCTGTTGTGATTTTTGACCAGCGTGTGGCATACAATTATTTACAAAATATTTCAACACAAGTTAATCAACCTGTTGTGGAAGCAAATTTACGTTTGGAAGGTACGAATGTGATTGCGGAGCCCGGTCAATTAGGGCGTGCATTAAATTTAGATGCCACGTTGATTTATTTAGGTGCGCAATTGCAATCGTTTCGCGATGGTGAAGTGCCATTGGTAATTCAAGAAACTGCGCCAAAATTATTAGATGTTTCATCGCAAGCTGAAGCCGCACGCAGAATCTTAAGTGCGCCATTGGTGATTAGCGTGCCAAATTATCGCGAAGGCGACCCAGGACCATGGACGTTTGATATTCCGGTGCTTGCAAACATGCTAGCTGTAAGTGTGGTTGAGAATAATGGTGTTGCCGAAATGCAAGTAGGTTTAGACCCTGCTTCTTTACGCAATTCGTTAAATGATTTGAAAATTTATGTAGATAGAATTCCGCAAAATGCACGCTTCGTCTTTAACGATGACACGGGTCAAATTGAACCTATTTCTATTTCCGCAGTTGGGCGTGTGATGGATGTAGAAGCTAGCATTGTGGCTATCAATGAGGCTTTATTACGTGGCGAGCATACAATTAACTTATCGGTTGCAGAGCAAGCGCCTGCTGTACAAGATACTGCTAATGGAGCAGACTTGGGCATCGTGCAACTGGTTGCCGAGCAGACGACTTATTTTTACGGTTCAAGTGCCGCACGCATACAAAACATCCAAGCCGCCGCGGCTAATTTTCACGGCGTTTTGGTAGCACCCGGTGAAATTTTTTCAATGGGTAATTACATGAGCGACATCAGCCTTGAAAATGGTTTTGCCGAAGCACTTATCATTTATGGTGGCAGAACGATTAAGGGCGTTGGTGGGGGCGTGTGTCAAGTCAGTACGACATTATTCCGTACAGTGTTTTTTGCAGGGTATCCGGTGATTGAAAGATATTCTCATGCCTATCGCGTTTCATATTATGAAATGAACGCGAGCGGTAATGTTGAAACAAAATATGCAGGCTTAGATGCTACAGTTTATTTTCCATTGGTAGATTTTAAATTTCAAAATGACACCCCGTATTGGTTATTAATGGAAACATACGTCAACCCGGGTGCACGCACAATTACATGGAAAATTTATTCCACATCGGATGGGCGCAGTGTCACTTGGGAAACATCTGGTCCCGTCAATACAATCTCACCGCCGCAACCCGTCTTTGAAGAAAACCCTGAATTAAGCGTCAATGAAATTAAACAAGTGGATTATGCCGCCGAAGGCGCCGATGTTCATGTTGTGCGTACAGTTTGGCGCGGCGGGCAAGTTTATTTCACAGATGAATTTAGAACCCACTACGAGCCTTGGTCAGCAGTCTGTCAATTTGGACCTGGCACCGAAGACCCAGAAAGAAGAGCTCGCAAAGCGAATCTATGTTTGGGTAGTAGTTAATTTTGAAACAAGCAACTTATTGCTCAATAAAACTCACATGGTACAATTTTTCCTCAAATAGGAGTTCAAATGGTCAGTACAGAATTACTTGAAATACTTCGTTGCCCAAATTGCGTGCGCGAAAAAGACGGCAACCTCACATTGTATAAAGATACATGGCTTATCTGCCAAGATTGCAATCGCAAATACCCCATCATAGATGACATTCCCGTTATGTTGATTGATGAAGGCGATAAGTGGATACAAACTACACAAGCATCTTTACCCATTCCGCCACCTGCAAAATAAAATGAAAGCACTTCTTGCGGATTTAACCAGTGGGGATGATGCACGCGCAGAAAAATCCATTCTCCCGCTTGTTGAATTAGGTCAAGTTGCGATTGGACCTTTAATAGAGTTGACTCACTCTAACAATGCGGACATCCGCTGGTGGGCAGTACGTGCCCTTGCCGCTTCGCCTCATACACAGACGTTGAACCTGATTCCGCTCCTCAACGATTCATCATCTTCTGTCCGTGCCGCTACCGTGCTTGCGATACTGAATCATCCGCATGAAGATGCCATCGAGGCATTAATCCAAGCCTTGTATGATGAAGACCCACTGACTGCCGGGTTGGCGGGAAATGCCTTGGTGAAAATCGGAAGCCCAACAACGCCGAGCCTGTTGAAGGTCATGGAAGAGGCGCAGACCAACGTCCGCATCATTGCAATCCGCGCCTTGGCTGAAATCAAAGACCATCGTGCTATCCCGACAATGATGAAATGCCTAAATGACGAAAATGAATCGGCTGTGATTCAATATTGGGCAGTACAAGGCTTAAATAAACTTGGGTTAGATATGGTATATATTAACCCCTGAGGTTTTGAAAATGAATTTTGAATTTCTGAAAAATATAAAAATTGGAAGACCCACACCGCGTCAAATCATATTTTGGGGCGTGACAGTTGTTTTGGCAATTGTTGCCTTCATTGCTGTCAACAATCTTACACAATGTTGGACGTTTACCAATTTGCCGGGCATTGCACCTGCAAAATGCGGTGCTACCACAACTGGTGATGACTTTACAATAAACGAGCAAGGTACACCGATTGCAAACTTGCCACCAACACCAGTGCTTATGCCTGAATCTGCTTTGCCACCTGCGTGGGATGGCGCCAGCCGAATCAATATTTTGTTTATCGGCTTAGATGCACGTGATTTGGTTGAGAATGATGGACCGCCGCGCTCTGATACGATGATTTTGTTTACAGTAGACCCGCTGACAAAAACTGCGGGTATGTTATCTATTCCACGTGATTTGTGGGTCAATATTCCAGGCTTCGGATATAGCCGTATCAATACTGCATATTCAAGTGGGGAAGGCTCACAATTGCCCGGCGGTGGTCCTGGACTTGCTATGAAAACTGTTGAGCAATTATTAGGTGTGCCAGTGCATTATTATGCTCAAATTGATTTCAATACTTTTTCTCAGTTGATTGATATTATTGGCTGTATTTGGGTTGTACCCGAAGAAAGAATCGTATTAGACCCGATTGGACCTGGAACAGATAAAGTAGTATTGACCCCAGGTGGTGAACGTGAATTATGCGGTTGGAAGGCACTTGCTTATGCACGTATCCGCAAGACAGAAGGCGGAGATGCCGACCGTGCCAGACGTCAACAACAAGTTATCTTTGCGATTCGAGACCAAGTTTTTGAACCAGATGTATTCCCATCTCTTATCGCACGTGCCCCTGAAATTTATGCCACACTTTCTAATGGTATTAAGACAAATATGGCACTTGAAGATGCCATACAACTTGCCGTGCTAGGAAAAGATATTGACCCTGCTAGTATCAAAACTGGCGTAATTGACCCGCAGAAAGGCATGGCAACTTTTGATAGTACGATTTTAGGTGGCGAACCTGCCAGTATTTTGAAGCCGATTATGGACCAAGTTCGCATCTTACGTGATGAAATATTTACCACGACTGGACCAACTAGTCCGCTTGCTCAAGGTGACCCAGCAACTTTGATGCGCGAAGAAGAAGCCCGCATCCGTGTTTTGGATGGTACCTTTACTGGGCTTGAACAACGCGCTGGGGCTGTATTCCAACAATATGGCATGAATGTCACTGAATTAGGACCCGCCCCGGAAGCATATAGCCAAACCGTTGTGATTGTGTATGGACCAAAACTTTATACGATTAAATGGCTACAAGCCACATTTGGGGTTAGCGACCGTCAAATCCGCTTCAGCCCTGACCCGAACCAAACGGTGGACATCGAAATTCGGCTTGGTTCAGACATTGCACCCGCAATTCCGTAAAATAAAAAACTCGGAAGCCTGAACTGCCCCCTATGTGTTAGACAAAAAAAGAAAGACCTTATGCGTCAAAAGACAGACACCTGAGTTCAAAAGGTGTCTGTTTTGTTTTCAATTGTATCCGTTCATAGTTATAAAAGTAAATATATTCTTCAATGATTTGTTTCATTTCCGAGAGAGGCAACAAACCTACTCTGTAAATTAGCTCTGTTTTTAAGTGGCTAAAGAAATTTTCCGTAGGCGCATTATCTAAACAATCTCCTTTTCTGGACATGGAAGCCATCATTTTGTGCTGTTGTAATACATTCGCATATGCTTTAGAGCAATATTGATGTCCTTGGTCACTATGCAACACTAAGCCTTCTGGAATGGTTTCTTTTTGGAGTGCTTTTGTCAAGGTGTTCAGAACCAGCCCCAAAGAATTGGTGATACTCATATCATAACTAACGATAAAACCATCGAACATATCTTTAATGACCGATAGATGTAACATGCCTTGTGCGGTGCGAATAAAAGTCACATCCGTTCCCCATTTTTGGTTGGCTCGAACTGCTTCAAAGTTGCGTTCTAAGAGGTTGGGATAACGCAAACTGTAGTTTTCGCCTGCTCCTTGTTGGCGGCGTTTCCTGCGACGAATCTCAGATTGCATTCCCATCAAGCGCATTAAGCGGAGGGTGGCTTTATGATTAATACAAATGCCTTTCTTTTTGGCAATCCAAGCTGTCACACGACGATACCCATAGGTATGTTTTGAGGCTCGATACGCTTCTTGAATCAGTTCTTTTCTAAACTGATTTGGGTCTGGTTGGTCAAGTTGCTTTTGCCAAGCATAATACGCCGCTCGCGAAATTCTAAAGAACTGACACATCGCACTGATGCTATATTTCTCTTTGTAATGATACATTACCCGATATTGCGCTTCGCGAGCGTAACTTTTCGCAACTCGGTATGGAATTTTTTTAGAAGTTCATTCTCCATTTTCAATCGTGCTAACTGGGCTTCTTTATCTACAACCCGCGACGGTCTGCCTCGTCTTCCCATCAGACCTACCTCCCCTTTCCGCCGATAAATCCAAACCCAATTTTTGACACTTTGCAAAGCAATTCCCAATCCCTCTGCAATTTCCTTTTGGCTTTTCTTTTCCTCTATAAACATTCGCACCGCCCTCAGTTTTACCGCTACTGTTGGATATGTCTTTTTTTTCTTCATAACAAAAAGTACCTCCTTTGATATTATCGCACAAGGTACTTTCTTTCCTGTCTTGTTTTTTGGGGGCAGTTCAGACTTCGGAAGTTTTTTGTTTTATTTACGGCACATAATACTCAATCATCAAGTGCGGACGGTCGCGTTGGTCAACAAAGTCACCGCTGTAGAAGGAGAGATAATCGTCGCCATTGTCGTCGTTATCATCCACTTGGAAAGCGAGGCGGAGTTGAGTCACACCTGTTTTATCAATATATGAAAATGACATTGGGTCTAACATCGCCCAATACCATCCGCCAACTGCATTGTTTTGAATCTGACCGACATTGTATAAATTCGCAGGTGCTTGAAAATCGGATACTTGCAAAGCCTTGATTGCAAACGGACCAAACGCACCGAATGGACCTTGTCGAATATCAATAAAGATATTGCCGTGTGTTGTAAATGGGTCTGTGCCGACAATGCTTTGCACTTTTATCATCAAAATTGCTTTCGTAATAACTGCTTTATCAGGCAAGTGTAAAGTTGGGAAATGTAAAATGGAACGATATTGCTTGTCTTGTGCATTATCGCCAACTCTAAAAGTAATATCGGTTGAGTTTTTCGTGCCACCTTGATTGCTAGTTTCTTTTGACTCAAGTATCCAACCGTCATTTTGACCATTTGACCTGATTCTTTCAGTTTGAATCACATAAGTATTTTTATTAACTGTATAAGTTGGACCCGTAAAGTTTCCATTACCAACACCTGCGCCACCCAGTGGACGATTGCCAACATCCAAGATGCTATCATCATCAACTACATCTAAACGAATCGTGCCATTGCCCGTACCTGTATTCACTGTGACCGTATAAACATTATCCGCGCGACTGGTTTCGGTAATGGTTGCACCTGAAACGCCAGTGGTTACTAAAACAAAATCATTCACATCCACGCCACGCACTGGTTCAGAAAAATTAACCACGAAGCGAACAACATTTGCCGCGGTTGGGCTAACATCTGCGCGCAAAATGCTAACAACAAAAGGCGCAGTTTTATCAACTGTATAAGAATCGCCAAGTGTAAAGTTTGCATTGCCAACACCTGCCCCACCAAGTGGATTTGTATTCACATCCACAATGCTATCGTTATCAATCAAATCAATATGCAAAACGCCATCGCCTGTTCCGGTATTGACTGTAACAACATATTGATTTCCTGAACCGTTTACAGTGGATATGTTCGCACCTGAAATGCTCCCAAGCGTGGATATAGTGAAGTCGCTTCCATCTACGCCTGTAACTGCTTCTGAAAATGTGACATTGAAATTAACCTGAGCATTTTCGGTCGGGTCTGGGTCTGCGCGCGTAATGCTGATGACAGAAGGCAATGTTTTATCAATCACATACACGCCACCCGTATTGAAATTACCATTGCCTGCACCTGTTCCACCTAAAGGATGAAGCGCAGAATCTTGAATGCTGTCGTTATCAATGACATCTAATCGAATCGTGCCATCGCCCGTACCAGTATTGACATTGACTGTGTAAACATCACCTGAACCTGTCACATCAATGATAGATGCGCCAGCAATTGTTCCTGTAACTGTCAAAGCAAAATCATCGGCTGTAACTCCAGTGACTGATTCGGAGAACGTCGCTGTAAAAGATATAGTAGATGCCGAAGGTGGGCAAGCAGTTCCACACGTAGGTTGAAGCGCAGACACGCTTGGGTTACTATCAACAGCAAATGCAACCTCATAAAGGAAGATATCATTTGTTCCATTCTTATCACCCGATAAAAGTGGAGCATCCGTCCAATAGGTTAGATAACGTGCATCTGTTGAAAGAGAAGGCTCATAAGCTGAGTTTGAGTGACCATTCGGTGCTGTTTTGATTGCGCCAGTTTGAAGATCCTTGATTATTACATCAACCCAGGGCAAGCCGTCGCCACGTTCGTCGTGTTCAAATGCAATATAACGTCCATCGCTTGAAAGAAAAGAACGAAAAGAATCGCCTATCATTTGACTACCCTCTGGGTAAGTAGATGCAAGCGTTGTAATGCCAGTTTGAAGATCATGGACAAAGACATGTTCAAATCCGAGACCTTCTTGGTTCATCAGGTCTTCTGACTCGGATGAGAATGATACATAGCGACCATTAGCCGAGATAGAAATGTCGCTTGCTCCGTTAGAAGCTATTATCCCACTCGAATTAACTGAGACAAGAA
>JAEURF010000149.1 GCA_016789205.1 Anaerolineales bacterium | reverse complement strand
GCTTTCGTGGCGTGGTGGTTTTGAATCGTGCGAAGGAAGTGAAGTTTGAATTGGGCACCCAGCCTCAAGTCTGGTGTGAAGCGGGGGTTGTCATCAGTAATTTAGCAAGAAGATGTATTGATAAAGCCTTATCAGGTTTGGAATGGGCATGTACAGTTCCCGGCACAGTGGGTGGCGCGGTGTATGGCAATGCTGGCGCGTATGATGGTGATATATCTCATAATTTAATTTGGGCAGAGGTAATCACTGAAAATGGAATTGAAAAATATTCTGTCGAACAAATGAAATATAACTATCGTAGTAGTGTGATGAAACGCAATGAAATTAAAATGGTTGTCCTTTCAGCTTTGTTGGGATTAAAAAATTCAACGAAAGAAGAAGTGTCTGTTAAAATTAATGAATTCAGTGAACGCCGAAAGTTAACACAACCGCCGGGTGCGAGTATGGGTTCCATGTTTAAGAATCCGCAAGGTGATTATGCTGGACGATTAATCGAAGCCGCAGGTTTAAAAGGCATGCGCATCGGCAATGCTGAAATCAGCAAGTTACACGGAAATTTTTTTATCAATCATGGCGAGACGCGCGCAAGTGATGTCCGCGATTTAATTGATTTAACTCAAAAGACTGTGAAACAAAAACTTGGTGTTGAACTTGAATTAGAAATTGAATTTGTAGGAGATTGGTAGTTTGAAAAAACTTCGCGTTGCAGTTTTGTTTGGAGGAAGGTCAGGTGAGCATGATGTCTCTTTGATGTCTGCTCGTTCTGTGCTTTCTGTTTTAGATAAACAACGATACGAAGTGTTCCAAATTGGTATTACCTTAGATGGCAATTGGTTAACAGGTGAAAACGTTTTAGAAGCATTTGAGAAAAATGATATTAAAGATTTACATCGCGTCATTCCTCCAACTGAACCTGCTTCAAAACAATCATTATTTATTCTTCGTTCAACAAAGACCGGCGAAAAATTGGAAACATTATCAGCCATTGATGTTTTCTTCCCTGTCCTACACGGACCTTTCGGCGAAGACGGCACCATTCAAGGTTTATTAGAACTAGCCGACGTTGCCTATGTAGGCGCAGGTGTCGCAGGTTCATCCGTTGGCATGGACAAAGGCATCTTCAAAGATGTGATGCGTGCTAACAATATTCCGATTGTTGATTCGATTTTGGTTTTGAGAAATGAAATTGAAAACGATATGAATGGCGTAATTGAAAAAGCAGAGGCGATGGGTGAATATCCATTCTTTACAAAACCTGCTAATTTAGGTTCGTCAGTTGGAATCAGCAAATGCAATTCACGTTCTGATTTATCCGAAGGCTTGATGGATGCCGCTCGTTATGACCGGCGCATCTTGATTGAAAGAGGCGTTGGCAATGTGCGTGAAGTAGAAGTTAGCGTTTTAGGCAATGAAGAACCAATCGCTTCAGTCTGTGGTGAAGTATTACCCAGCCGTGAATTTTATTCTTACGAATCAAAATATGTAGATGGCACTTCTGGATTAATCATCCCTTCCCAATTGCCGAACGAAATCACAGAAAAGATTCGTGGATATGCCATCCGCGCATACAAAGCGATTGATTGTGCAGGCATGGCACGTGCAGACTTTTTTGTTGATGTGGATACGAAGAAAATTTATTTGAATGAATTAAATACATTACCGGGTTTCACATCTATTAGTATGTATCCGAAATTATGGCAAGCCAGCGGAATGACGTACGCGCAATTGGTAGATAAATTAATAGAACTTGCACTAGAGCGAAAAGCACAACGCGATAACACCGAAAGACGGAGAACAGCATGAGCAACAAACGCGAATTAACTCGCGCCGAAATCGTACGCCAACGCCGTAACGAACGCGCCGCAAAAGAAATCACGCAAACTGCACAACAGGCTCTCAAGCCAATGGTTAAGGTCACTTCACGCACACCCACCATTCCGATTAATTCAGTTGTTTCCAAGCGCGTGCAAAAAACACGTCGCTTTAACTTGTCATTGGGTTTACCTGAAGTTCATTTACCCAAACCAAAATTTTCTTTTCCTGCCTTCCCACGTTTACAATTTCGAGCAAATTGGCGTTTAACTTCTTTCATCATCGCATTGGTGTTAGGCGTTGCAATTTATTTATTACTCACATTGCCCTATTTTTATGTGCCACAAGCCACTATACTTGGCAACAACCGCATCACGCGCGAAGAAATTAACGCAGTTACTGGCGTAACTGGTCAATCTATCTTTACAATTCAAACGGATGAAGTCCAAAATCGTGTACTGATGAATTATCCAGAATTGCTCTCGGCGCAAGTCAATGTGTACCTACCGAACCATGTATATGTCACAGTTGTCGAGCGTCAGCCTGTCCTCCTTTGGCAACAAAACGAAGGCTATACTTGGATTGATTCAACCGGCGTTGCATTTCGTCCACGTGGATTTGCAGAAGGTTTGATTCTGGTCAACGCGATTGATACACCGCCTACTGGAATACCATCTGAAAATAGTCCGACGCCTTACATGCAAAAAGAATTAGTGGATGCAATCACGCTTCTTTCTACGGTTGTGCCTGCTGGCTCGACTTTGACATATACTTCAGCCGACGGCTTAGGCTGGACAGACTCACGTGGGTGGGTGGTGGCGTTTGGTGAAAGCGCACATGATATGCCTTTGAAAATTCGCATATATCAATCTCTAGTAGATTCATTAATTGCTAGCAGAAAAGTTCCTCAATTTATCAGTGTTGTCCATCCTGATGCACCGTTTTATCGAATGACTGAAAGCCCAATCGTTGAAAATACAGTGGATGAAGTCATAACAGATGAAAGTACAACAATAGACGAATAATTGGTGAAATAAAAATTATGGAAGAAATTGTAGTAGGCATAGACGTAGGCACAACCAAAGTCTGTACACTCGTTGGCAGAGTGGAAGATGATGGCAATGTTCGCATTCTCGGTGTAGGCATTGAGCCTTCAGCTGGGATTCGCAAAGGCATTGTGGTTGATTTAGCCGCCGCGTCACAAGCCATTAAGCGTTCTGTTGAAAAAGCAGAAAGCACATCTAGTTTAGAAATTACAAATGCACTGGTCAGTTTGGCAGGGGCACATGTTTCATCTGTGAATAGCAGAGGCGCGGCGGGTATTCCGAGCGGAATCATCAGCATCCATGATTTAGCCAATGCTCTTGACCAAGCTCAAGCGATCGCCATTCCACATGACCGTGAAATTGTGCATGTCATTCAGCGTGGCATTTCAGTAGATGGTCAAGAAGGCGTAAAGACTCCAGTTGGGATGCATGGTTTCAAATTAGAAGTTGAGACTCATATTATCACTGCCGCAAGTGCAACCGTAGATAATATTCGTCAAAGCGTGAGTGCGGCAGGCGTTGAGATTCAACAATTTGTTTTGAATCCGCTTGCTTCGGCAGAAGTTGTGTTGACCGAACAAGAACGCCAAGCTGGTGTAGCTGTCTGTGACATTGGTGGTGGCACAACTGATTTAGCGATTTATGTAGATGGCGATGTCTGGCATACGATGGTTCTCGCTGTAGGTGGCAATCACATCACACAAGATATTGCACATGGACTTCGTTTGAATTTGTCGCAGGCTGAGGAAGTGAAAAAACAGCAAGGTCATGCCGTTAGGTCAGAGATTGGAAGCGAAGAGTATTTCTTAATCCGCCCATTTGGTGAAGATAAAGACGTGCGGATTAATCGTCAAGATTTAGCGCATATCATCGAAGCGCGTGTTGCTGAAACTTTTGGATTAATTTTGCAAGAAATTAAACGCTCTGGTTATGATGGTTTATTACCTGCTGGAATGGTTTTAACGGGCGGCACATCTGCATTGCCGGGTATTAGCAAAGTTGCTAGCGAAATTTTAGGAATGCCTGTGCGAGCCGCACAACCACAAAATTTAAAAGGACTCGTTGATAAGTTAAATTCACCAATGTATTCAACTAGCATTGGTTTATTGAAATGGGCAATTGCCATGCACGACCATCAGATTATCGTCTCAAGCGGAAACAAACGCCGCAGAACGCGAGGAGAATCAAATATGAATTTTGATGCAATCAAAAATTGGATGAAGAGATTGTTACCGTAAAGATTATGGAGTGCAGGAGCTTGCTCCTGCAATACGCCAGCAAGCTGGCTGACTCCAAATTAGTATTGATTTACCCTGTTAAAAAATCAAGTTTTCGTTTAAGATAAGGCATATTCTTTGCCAGGAGAATAAAATGGATACAAACAAAAGAAATCTACAAAGTGAAGCTTTCGCCCGCATCAAAGTTATTGGTGTGGGTGGTGGCGGACAAAACGCCGTCAACCGTATGATGGAAGAAGGCATTCAAGGCGTTGAATTTATCGTCGCCAATACAGATGCACAAGCATTGACACTTTCACGTGCTCCAGTGCGCGTACGTCTCGGCGATAAAATCACACGCGGACTTGGTGCAGGTGGTGACCCTGAAATTGGTCGCAAAGCCGCAGAAGAATCATCTGATGAACTCTATAATGTACTCAAAGGTGCAGATATGGTTTTCGTCACTGCGGGTATGGGCGGTGGTACAGGAACCGGTGCGGCTCCTGTGGTTGCACAAGTTGCAAAAGAATGTGGTGCATTGACCATCGGTGTGGTTACACGTCCATTT
>JAEURF010000148.1 GCA_016789205.1 Anaerolineales bacterium | reverse complement strand
GCAATTTTCCAATAATCTTCTTCATCTTTGACAATTGAGTTCACATCCCAATACTGACCAATGGTTGTAGCAAAAAACATCGTTCACCGTTTCTATTGCCAGCAATTTTGCATTTTGACTCATTTCAACCGTCCCGCAGGTTTGATTCAAGTTTTCAGGCTCTCCCAATAAACCTGCGGAACGTTGTATCACATGCAACGCCGCAGACTGTAACGCCATAGCCATGTTTGCTACTGCGGGTTTTCCTAATTTTATATATTCACCACGCGCATCTTCATCAAGCATGTCATCTACTAACACAATCCCAATGTGAGCACACGCCACTGCTAAGGTAGCAGGCAAGGCTTGTGCTTGAGTCCCGCCCACTGCTTCACAAGTATAGTAAGGTAATAACCAATGCTTTGGCTTGCTTAATCCAACTCGTTGAAACAAACTTTGCAACTCATTCCATTCTCTAATATGTGAAATTTTTGAAAATTCATTAATTACTTGACTAAATGTTTCCATGTTTACTCCGTATAGAAACAGGCTGAGATTTCATCTCAGCCTGTTTAATGGATTGGTTATTCACTTAATGATTGTGGCGCATCCCAAATGAACCAAGGTGCTTCATTAGATACTTTTGCAAGCCGAGTGCGGCTTACACCAGTCAAAGCACGTAAACGAATTTGTTCAAGTAATAGCGGCTCTCGCACAGATAACCAATTGTGAAAATCTTGCATATTTTTCATTTCAAATTCTCCTTTTAAGTTTTAACAAACTGACACAAACTCTTAAACAAACCATCTTCATCGGCTATAATCGAACCACCTCCTTTCATACGTAACAAAAATAATATTCACAAAGAGAGAATCGCCATGGTCAACTCAACTCGTTATCGCTGGCAAGCACAGCCCATTCCTCTTTCTATGCTGATTCTTAGCGTTTTGACTTTATTCACCATCCTTATTTTCAATGCCCCATACACAGGCTTTTATTTCAACCCATCCACTGGCGAAATTTTCGGTGTTTCCGAATCAAATCATTCCACATTACAAATAGGAGATGTACTTATAAAAGTAGGCGAGGTTTCATTTGAAGATTACGATACAGATTCAAACCAACCGCTTTTTACAACCGAAATGAAAAAGGGCGACCTTATTCCAATTACAGTGCAACGCAATGGCACACAGCAAACCGTCTTATGGCAAATGCCAGGCTTTCATGTAGATGAGTTTCGCGGACGACTCTTTAACATTTGGTGGCTTGCTTATATTTTTTGGATATTCGGAGCCTGCATAGAAGCCTTCATTCGCCCACGCGAAATCCGCTGGTGGCTATTGTTTCTTTCTATTCACCTCAGCGGCTTATGGATTATGCTTGGTTCCGTTTCTAGTTGGCATCTTTGGTATGGCTCAGTTCTTTTTCATGCTATTACTTGGTTACTATTACCTGTTTATCTTCATCTCAATTGGATATTCCCTAAACCTCTGTTTGCGTTCCCAAAACAAGCTACTCTTTTGCTTTATATAGTTTCAGCGTTTTTCTTTATTGCTGAGTTAATTCAAGCCATGCCACAAAATTTATATGGATTGGCATTTGTCTTTGCATTAGTTGGAAGCATCACCTTACAAATCGCACATTTCATTTGGAAACCCGAACAAAGGAAACAACTTAAACTGCTACTGACTGCTGTATTATTTTCAAGCATTCCTTTAATTGCGTTGGGCATCACGAGTGTGTTTGGAAAACTCCCCTCTAATAGCCCCGTTGTGTTATTGTTTTTGCTTTTTATCCCTGTGGTTTACATCTATCTAATTCTTCGTAACCAACTCGGTGGGTTAGAAGTTCGTGCAAACCTTTTTATTTCTATATTGGCATTCCTTATTATCATCGGCACCATTCTTATCATTTTGATTCAACTTGTTGCTCTGCTTCCAATTGAGCTTTCTGCACCACTTAACTTCATTATCCCGCTATTAACTGCTGTTTTATCAATTCAATTATTTCCATCATTTCGAAAGTACATAGAAAAAACTATTCTTAGCATTACAATAGATTATGAAAAACTACAAGAAAGTTATGCAAACCTCATCATCACCAACACCACCATGGAAAATCTCTTGCGAATGCTTGAGAACGATATATTCCCCAGCCTGCTCATTCGTCAATATGCACTCGTACAAGTGGAAAATCATCACCTAAGCCCACTGCTGATGAAACAAGTGACACAGGCTCAACTTCCAGAAAAAGAGGCGATATCAAAACTGCACGACATCGCAGGAAAATTTATCCCCAACCTTCCTCCAAATGACGATTGGCTTCGCCTCGTTCTTCCATTGAAACTTGGCAATGAAACCCTCGGCTTTTTCTTACTCGGAAGCCGCGACCCCGATGACATTTACCATCAACAAGAAATTCCTAGCTTGCAATCTATTGCGAACCAAACTGCAATTGCCTTAAGTAACATAGCCCATGCCGAAACATTACGAGCAATGTATAAATCAGGTTTAGAAAGGTACGAACAAGAACGTTTACGCCTCGGGCGCGATTTGCATGACACTGTCCTCAATGACTTAAGTGGCCTTAGTAAAAACCTTAACAAAGATAGCCAACAAGATTATGAAGAAGTGACTTACCGCCTGCGAGAAATTGTCAATGATTTACGCCCACCGATGTTGATGTATGGTCTCAAAGCCGCTATTTCTGGCTTAGCAGAAGACCTCATGCAAAAAGCAGATGACAAGGTAAAAGTTATTGTTGATATTGAAGCGACTGATGAAAGACTGCCAGAGAATATTGAAATCCATCTCTTCCGCATTGTGCAAGAGGCTTGTAAAAATTCTTTACGCCATGCCAACGCCAGCCTTATAAAAATTTACGGCTCGCTCTCTGCTCATCAAGCCGAGTTGGCAATTGAAGACGATGGCATTGGCTTTGATCTTTATGGAAAATGGAATCTTGATACGATTTTAGCCAAGCGTCATTTTGGTTTGGTAGGGATAGCAGAACGCGCGCATGTGATTGGTGCGAAACTTAAGATAGAACCCAAGCCGCATACTAAAATTCAAGTTTTGTGGGAAGATGAGAAAAAGGCTTTTATTTAGTTGTTAAGGTGCAGTTACTTTATTTGCTGATAGTCTATAACTGCAGAAGGAAATCTCAAACCATGAATCACTTGAATTCATTCAAGTAACGCTTGAATAAAGGGTTATAGAATGGCAATATCCAAATTTGGAGAACAATTAAGAAAACTTCGCTTTCTGTGTCGCCACCCCGAAACAGGGAAGCAGATGACACAAAGTCAATTTGCAGAATTTTTATATACAGAAATTGATATTCTTTATAGCAACACGGCAATTAGTGATTGGGAAATTGGTAAAAGTAGGATAGATGTAAATGACCGCCGCTTATTATGTGCAATTATCAAAATCCTTAAACAACTTGGCGGAGTCAAAGCTTTATCGGATGCAAATTTTTTATTGGAATTAGGGGATTATCGTGCGCTTAATCAAGAAGAAACCAAAATTCTTTTCCCAGAATCTATATCGGATGAACAAGAAAATGAAAGCCCAGTTCCTGCTTGGGCTGAAAAGAGTGTATCCACGATAAGAAAATTTACAGATTCCCTATCCGTTTGGCATTTTGTAAAAATCATTGCTTGGGCATGGATATTTCTTATTACCTACTGGTTAATCCTCCCCTCTTTGCAATTTCCTTTTATAGATAAAGAAGTTGCCGTAAAAAATATGTACCTATATGTAATGGGAACTTTGTTTATCCCTCTTGCGATTGGGGGAATGACAAATATCAAAAACAATTTATATTGGAAAGAACAAAATATTCAAAAGCCACTTAATCTCTGGCTTTACATGTTTCAAGGCGCGTATGTCGGATTCCACGTCGGCTATTTCTTGATGTTCTTTTTAAAATTGATGTTGACGCAATTTAATTTTCAATCGGCAGCATGGTTTGAAATAATAAAAATATTATTCATACTCATCGTCAGTTATGCTAGTGCGCATCTCGTCCCATACAATCTTTGGCGTGCCTATCAACGTTTAGAATTAAGCGATGGCTGGATATTTTTTGTTTTTGTTATTTTTGGTATCGGGTGGGCATTTTTCTTTTTAGAATATTATGAAATGCTCATTTCACCAATTCTTGGAACCATTATGATACTAATTTCTATCAGTATAGTTATAGTAATAGGGATTTTTAAGAAACGTAAGTGAATAAAAAAACACCCGCCGAGCAAAAACTCAGCGGGTTCCCCAAAAGAACGAACAAGTTTCCCCATGTTCGCGTCAGCATTCCCCTTGCTCCACCAACGCGCCAGCAAGAAAAATTATGATTCTCGATAAGTGCAGGCGTGATTATCTTTGTAATGCTTTATTAACTTGACGTGCTAAATCGGCAAGATTTTCAGCATGAATAGAAATTAACAAGTTATGTTCTTCGTTACTCAATTTGAAGGTTTCACCTAAATAGCCATTTTGCAAAGCAGTGACTGGGTCACTTAAAAGCATTTTGCAAAATTGACGGCTGACAACAGCGGCGGCAAAGACGCGCGTAAGCGCATTAGATGCGGAGATAGATGAAGCATTTATTTGGACTTGAGTTTGATAAGTTGAATGTGTAATCATGAAATAATCCTTTCTTTTACACTTTGAAACGCCAGCAACCAGAAAATTCCGATTGCGAGAA
>JAEURF010000147.1 GCA_016789205.1 Anaerolineales bacterium | reverse complement strand
GACCGTGATGATGGAAAATTCAAAGGTTGGTATTGCAACATCACCAAACCTGCTGACATTAAAGAAGCTGAAGTTTCATATGTTGATTTGGTTTTAGACTTATGGGTAAATGCAGAAGGCAAGCAAACCATTTTAGATGAAGATGAATTGAATGAGTTGAATTTGGATGAAGATTTGAAGAAAAAAATTTACGCAAGTTTGACTGAGTTACAAACTTTGTTTGAATCAAAAAATCCTCCGCGCTAACGGAGGATTTTTTTGATTCTGCTTTTTTACATACCCAATGCTTGAACAATTTGGTCGCCGTAAACCCAGCCACCGGCGCCGACGACACAACAACAACAAAGTAAAACGACAACGACAATAGCAATGATGAGGGTTGTGTTGTTTTTCTTGGGTGCTGGGTTCATACCACCAGAGACTTCAGGCATTTCATTCATTTCAGACATGATAATTTCTCCTTTTATTTCTCATAAAAATTTTTTGCATTATACCCGAAACGGCATAAGATAATGATTTATGCTGTTTGAGGTTTTTCGCTTCTGCGCCACAGCCACCAAATGACGAATGCCAAGACAATCACAATAATTGTGCCCATCACAATGGGGAGCATGATGGCTAAAATAGAAGTGGTGATTGCGATAATATCTTCCACAATTGAGGCAGGGGTTGTACCCGCGCCAGCCGTTGCGGCAGTGACCGCCGGGCGAACTGCCGCGGCTTTGACGGTATGCACACTGCCAGCAACCAATAAACCACAAGCCAATGCCAACACTGGATTAATATCTGTAATCACATTTGCACTGGCGGCAAAGGCAACAGCTCCAGCCGCCGGGCGGATGAAGGTTTGAATGATGTCGTTGATGTGATTGACAGCCGGGATTTTATCTGCAATCATTTCGATGATGACGAGTACACCAAGCAAAATCAAAATCCAGGGGTTGGCAAGCAGGTCAAAGGGTTGGGCGAGGTTGATGATGTCGGGGAAGTAGTGGGAAATTGTCCCAACTACTAAGAGGGGAATGTAAGCATTCAAACCTGCACTAGCAGATAAACCGAATGCTGAAAAAATTCCGAGTAGTAATTCCATTTTGTTTCTCCTTCTGTTTTGGAGTCAAGGAGCTTGCTCCTGTAAATCGCCAGCAAGCTGGCTGACTCCATACTTTTATTATACGTTTTTTTTTCTATGTCGTTGCGAGGAGTGCTTTAGCACGACGAAGCAATCTCCAGTTCATTAAAAGATTGCTTCGGACAAAGAACAAGAACGTCCTCGCAATGACATGAATCAACCTAAACCGGGAAAGCCATTCCACGTGCCGGTGAGACTGAGTCGGAATAAGTCAATGCTGAGAATCATAAGCAATGCCAAAGTCAAGCCTGAGGCGAATGGAAGCCAAAGCTGACGAAGAGAGTCAAATGTATTATCTTGTTTCATAATGATTATCCATAAAATCATAAATACTAAAACAAGTAATGATAATGTGCCGAGTGCGCTGATGTATGCAATGGGATAAAGAATGAATGGGCTGTCGGTGAGGATAAGAAGATTGATAAAGATGATGAGCGCGACGAGGATGCCAAAATTTTTCCATTCGAGGGCTGGGCGGTTATCCGCTTCTTTCCAAATGGTTTGGTTGATGACTGGAAATAAAACAGCTGCTAAGGCGATGCCCATGCCGCTACCCGTGAAGAGACGCAAAGTATTGTTGGGTATGTATAAATTTGGAATTTGTTCTAAACCGCCAGAGGTTTGCTTGAGCAAGTATAGATATGAATTGGTTCCGTCAATCCCGAAGGCGAGGAAGAATAAAACTAATACAGCCAAAATGCCGCGTGACGGTAAAACACTTTTTCGTTTGCTGACGAAGGCTTGGAAAAGTAATGCCACACCTGCGGCATAAAATTCACCAGTACAACGAGCACATAATGGTAGTTGACGGTCATCAATTTGAAACGAACGTTCATCAATGCGGTGACATACTGCATAGCCGATGGCATCTAATTTTCCGAGTGCACCTTCAGGTGAGATGTACATCCACACGCCGATGACGATTATGCCAATGAAGGGAATCATCCATTTGAGGATGTTTTGAAATGTTGAGGGTTGAGTTGTGTTCATTGGGTTGATTATAAAGGATGAAAGGAAATATGAGAAAAGTTATATAATATAGTCATAAAATACAAACAAAAATTTAGATCTTGACTCAAGGAAAATAAGGATATGGATTCTCATAAATTTACTTATACTCACAAAATTTGGAAGATAATGAGTGATTTTGTGAGTCTGGCAATTAGCCTTGTTCTTTTTTATTTTGGATTAGTAGCTTTTCAAACGTATATTTCAGATAACGATTTCTTTTTTGCTTTAATATATTTTGTCGGTTTTTCTATTTGGTCCCCATTTATTTTTTTGGCTATGACGTTTTGGTATGCAGATGTGGAAATAAAAACAGAGGGGTTATTAGTTCATTTTATATTTAAATCCTTACTAATTGAATGGGAGGATATTTCCTTAATTAAACCTGCTCAGTTCTTTGGAATTGGTAGTAAATCATGGGGGAGTATAGTTGTTGTTAAAAAGGGTTTGACACAGTTTCATCGAATATATGGGATTGTGTATGCATTAACTCAGAATCCTGCTTTTCTTATTGTTTCAAGTATTAGGGACTATGAAGAACTAATCTCAATCATAAAGAATAATATAAAGAAGACAAAAGAAAAGACTAAGAAAAAGACAAAAGAAAAATAAGAGGAACTTATAATGAAACGTATCGGAATCTTAACAGGTGGCGGTGATGCGCCTGGATTAAATGCAGTCATTCGGGCGGCGGTCAAAACGGCGATTATTGAATTTAATTGCGAAGTATTCGGAATCAAAAATGGCTACGATGGATTCCTTGAAGACGATGGTATCGTTCCACTTGGATTGAAAGAAGTCAGCGGCATCCTTCCGCGTGGTGGCACGATTTTAGGTTCAGCCAATCGGGGCAATCCGTATGCTCGTAAAGTGATTCGTGATGGCAAAGAAGTGGTCATTGATGTTTCAGATGAAATTGTTAAAGGCGTGAAGAAATTAAATTTAGATGCTTTATTGGTTTTAGGTGGCGATGGTACCTTGAAAAGTGCTCATGAACTTGCGCTGAAAGGTGTGCCAGTGATTGGCGTGCCAAAAACGATTGATAATGATATCGGCGGCACAGATATGACGTTTGGTTTTGATACTGCGTTAAATATCGCTACCGAAGCATTAGACCGTTTACACACTACCGCTGAGTCACATCACCGAGCTATGGTGCTTGAATTGATGGGTCGAGATGCTGGTTTTATTGCTTTACACGCTGGTGTGGCGGGCGGGGCAGATGTGATTTTGATTCCAGAAATTCCATTTCGATTTGAAAGTATTATGAAGAAGATTAAATCGCGGGCAGAAGCTGGAAGAAAATTTAGCATCTTAGCAGTTTCAGAAGGCTCGAAGTTGAAAGGCGGGGAACAAGTGTATTCACGTAAAGGGGATGAAGTGTATGTGCCGCGTTTGGGCGGAATTGGGGAAGTGGTTTCGGATTATTTAAATCAACAAGGGCTCGAATCACGCGTGACTGTATTGGGTCATTTACAGCGCGGCGGGACTCCCACTTCATTTGACCGTTTACTTGCAACACGCTACGGCTCAGCGGCAGTCCGTTTGGCGGCACGTGGCGGATTTGATAGAATGGTCTCATGGCAATGTGGCTACATCACAGATATTTCATTGGAAGAAGCTACGTCCAAGCCGAAACGAGTCAACCCGAATGATGATGCGGTTGTCACTGCAAGGAATATTGGAATTAGTTTTGGGGATGAGTAGGGGCGAGGTCACCTCGCCCCTACGGTTATTTATCAAACACAAACTGACCATTCTTATAAAACAATTCCCCATCTACTAAAATTTCGGAATCAGTTCGTAAATCACAAATCATATCCCAGTGAATAGCGGATTTGTTTTTAGAACCAGTCTCAGGGTAACCAGCACCTAACGCCATATGAAATGAACCGCCGATTTTTTCATCAAATAAAATATTGCCGGTGAATTGTTGAATGTCGAAATTGGTTCCGATGGCAAACTCACCGATGAAGCGTGAGCCAGAATCACTATCTAATGTCTTGACCAAAAAGTCTTGATTTTTTTCTGCTTTCGCAACACTCACACGTCCATTTGAAAAAGTTAATTCAGCGCCTTCAACACTCGTGCCGCCATAATTGGCAGGATATGTAAATTTAACCCAACCATTCGCAGAATCTTCAACTGGACCAGTATAAATTTCACCATCCGGCATGTTGAATAAACCATACGAATTCATAAACGTGCGACCTTTGACTGAAAGCGTCAGGTCAACATTTGGTCCGCGCAATGTGACTTGCGTTTTATTTTTCATAAAATCAACAGCAGATTGTTGTTTATCTTTCACGCTTTCCCAAAACGAAACAGGATTTTCTTCATGCGCGTGCACTGCCGCGAAAACAAAATCTTCATATTCTTTCAAACTCATATTTGCATCTTGCGCATACGCTTCAGTTGGATATAAAGTTGTCACCCATTTGAAAACACCCTCAGCTCCGCGTCTAAATTGTGATTCAGTGATAACAGAAGTTGCTTTGCTTCTGCGTTGAATTTTTGCTGGGTCAATATTGGTTGTACCTTTAGTATTTGTCGCTGAATGCATCCGAATGCGACCTTCAAA
>JAEURF010000146.1 GCA_016789205.1 Anaerolineales bacterium | reverse complement strand
TGAGAGATAAACATCTTGAAAGTGTTATCTCGCAATTTTTAGATGTGATTCACAAACGCCTAACGAATGATGCGGGTAAAGATGATTATTATCATATCCTCGCCCGCCGTTATGGATTAGATGGCGAATCACCCGAACAGCTTTCCGCGATTGCGCCAAAATATAATTACAGCACTGAATATCTGCGTCAGACCTTTGAAGAAATTATTGGACGTGTTAAATCAAAAACGTGGCAAACCGAATTAAAGAAAAGCCTGAAATATATTGTGATTGAAAAGTTGGGTGCGTTAAATCAAAAACCTTCGCGTGAACATATTGCCGATAAATTGAAGCGACTCGAAAATCTAAAAGGCGCGGCAGATATAGCACGTTTAGATTATGAATCCAAACGTGCAGAAATCCTAAAACAGATTCAATCTCAACTAGATGCGCTCGATTCAGAATACAAGCCTCTACTTGAATCAGCGGAAGAAAATATATCCACGCTTGAAAATGAGATTAAAACCGATGTGCTTTTATATGGCGAAAGCGTTTCAGGCGGAATGTATCGCGCTACTTTTACAAAGGGACGAGTCTCTTGGGATAGTGAAGGCATAGAAAAATATGCGTCCGCTCACCCCGAAGTGATGCAATTCCGCAAGCAAGGTCAACCCATTGTCACGTTGAGAATTGTAAATAAAGAATGAATCTTCCGCACAAGTTTATACAAACAGTAGAATCTGTCTTTGCAGAAGATGGAAAAGAATTTATAAAGAAACTTCCTCAATATATTGAGGAAGTTTCTTTGCGTTGGAATTTGCGTGAGATTCGCCCTGTTGATAATTTATCTTTTAATTTTGTAGCATATGCGACCTCGCCCCTAACCCCTCTCCTTTTAGGAGAGGGGAATAATGTTGTGTTAAAAATCGGTGTGCCACGTGAGGAATTAATCAGTGAAGTTACAGCATTAAAATTTTATGCTGGCAATGGGGCTTGTAAACTTATTGAATCTGATGAAGAAAAAGGCTTTTTGTTATTAGAAAGACTCAAGCCGGGCAAAATGCTTTCTGAATTAAAAGATGATGATGAAAGAACTCAGATTGGGATGGATGTGATGCAGAATTTGGAGTCAGCCAGCTTGCTGGTGAATTCGCAGGAGCAAGCTCCTGCAATCCAAAAATTTATAAAATTATCCGATTGGTTTGATGGATTAAAAAATATTCGTCCGCATTATGGTGGGACGGGACCATTTCCGAAAGAAATTTTGGAGCGCGTTGAATCTGTGTTGCCAGAATTATTTGCGGATGAGAATGTTTTGTTACATGGTGATTTTCATCATTTCAATATTTTGTCTTCTGAACGTGGTTGGTTAATCATTGACCCAAAAGGTGTGATTGGACCGGCAGGCTATGAGATTGGTCCGCTCATGCTCAACCCGTGGCTTCAGCCGATGGATTGGAGTCAATTCAAAACCTGGTCAAAGAGGCGAGTGGATATCATCAAAGAAAGAACAGGTTGGGAAAAAGAAGTCATCATCAATTGGGCATTGAGTCATGCCATCTTATCAGCGTGGTGGAATTTTGAATCAGATATTGAGGATGAACATTCTTTAACTTGTGCAAAAATTTTTTCGGAGATTAAATAACACAGCCTCCCAATTGGGAGGCTGTGTTTCTGAAACTAGGATTACATTCCAAGTACGCTAAGGATAGCGTAAGCGAGGGCAAGCCAAGGTGCCACAACGCCAAGAACCGGAACGAACATTGCGAGACCAAAGCATAGGAAGAACAGCCACATGCACCAACCTGAAATTGTTTTCGGGAACGAAATATTCATTTAACACTCTCCTTGAGTTAAATTGTAACTAGCCGAATTGCTAGTCTGCATTAAATAACCCTCTTTTGAAAGCGGGGTTACGAAAATTAAAAACTGAAAATGGTACAATTGTTCTATGACGACGATTACATCTCCTGCTGAATTTACCTTACACCGAGAAAATAAATACGATTATTCCACAGCGATTCGCTGGATTCTTTCACATGTGAAACCATACACATGGATTGTGATAATGATTTTCATCGGTGCGATTGGGAACGCGGTTCTGGCTGTGGTTGTACCCGTGTTGACAGGCGACGCATTTGACTCCATTCGAGATACGCTTGATACCAGTGTGTTGTTGCCTTTGGCTTTAACCATTGGCATTTCACAAATCATTCGCGGCGTATTACAACTCGGCAGAAATTTCGGCGCGGAACTCATGGCGCAAAAAATGGAACGCGACATCCGCGATGAATTGTATCTTTCATTGCTTGGCAAAAGCATGACCTTTCACAATTTGCAACCCGTCGGTGACACAATGGCTCGCGCCACAAATGACGTGCGCGAAGTGAATTATATGTTTAGCCCTGGTGTAAACCTTGTGGTTGGCTCATTCATGTTTATTCTGATGCCGTTGTTTTTTGGTCCAACCTATCATTGGTCATTAGTGCTAACTCCGTTAATTTTTATCATTGTCTATTTCGTTGCCTTAGCCAGATATTTGAAAAATTTAGCTCCCGTCACTGATGAAGTACGTGCCACGTTTGGAACGATGAATACACATCTTTCTGAATCGTTAGATGGTGTTGAAATTATGAAAGGCGCGGCACAAGAAGATTCAGAAGTTGAGCGTTTTGTTATCAATGCCAAAAGAGTGCGCGATGCATTTGTGCAACAAGGTGAACTCGAAGCCAGATATATCGCCATGCTATTGCTTGGTCTTGCATATGCAGGCGGATTGGTACATGCTTTGCTTTTGTATCGCCAAAATTTGTTAAGCGTCGGTGATGTGGTTGCTTACTTCGGCATGTTGCAACTTTTACAATTCCCAACTTTCACCTCTACATTTGCGTATTCACAAATTTCTACCGGGATTTCATCTGCTAGACGTATTTTGGAATTAATCAAACGCGAGACGCATCTTGACCAAAACGCCTCAGGTGTGACCTCACAGATTCGTGGCGACATCGAATTTCGCAATGTCTCATTCAGTTATCCAAATGGCGAAGCGATTCTGAAAGATGTTTCTTTCAAGGTCAAGTCAGGTCAAACCGTTGCATTAGTCGGCCAGACCGGCGCAGGAAAAACATCACTAGTAAAATTAATCAACCGCACGTATGATGTTTCGGCAGGTCAAGTACTCGTAGATGGCGTGGATGTGCGTGAATGGAATCTCGCATCCTTGCGTGAACAGATTTCTATTATTGAGCAAGATATATTTTTGTTCTCACGAACATTGAGTGACAATATTGCTTTTGGAAAACCGAATGCCACCAAAGATGAAGTCATGTCTGCATCCATTGCCGCGCAAGCCCATGATTTTATTTTAGACTTTGACCAAACCTACGGAACGGTCGTCGGCGAACGCGGCGTGACGCTTTCCGGTGGGCAACGTCAACGTATTGCATTGGCGCGTGCATTCTTAACCGACCCGCGCGTTTTGGTTTTGGATGATTCGACATCCGCGATTGACTCTGCGACCGAAGATAAAATTCAACGCGCAATCTCCAACGCCGCGCGCGGACGAACGACGTTCATCATCACACATCGCCTCTCCCAAATCCGCTGGGCAGATTTAATCATCGTGATTCGCAAAGGTCAAATTGTTGCCAGCGGTTCACATGACCAGTTAATGGAAACATCTGAGGCATATTCAAGAATTTTTAGGGAATAGCATTTGGCTGTTGGCTTTTAGCGTTTAGCAAATTCAAACCATGCTAATCGTTAATGGCTAACTGCTTTTGCCAATTGCTAACCGCTAATCGCTAAAGGCTAAAAAACTATGGGCTTCTTTGCAGGATTAAACGACGAAAAATATGACCGCCAATACACAGACCGTGTTTTGGTCAGTCGCATGGTTAATTATTTCAAATCACAAATCAAACGACTTGCGTTTGCATCATTTATTATCATCCTATTGGCATTTATTGGCGCCGCATTGCCGGTCGTCGTCAGCCGCATGGTAGATTTGATTCAAGCACAACCCACAAATCAAGAAATCGCCTGGGTTGGGTTAGCACTTGTCGGCGTAGCATTTGGCTTGTGGGGATTGAACTGGCTGAGGCGCGGTCTGACCGTGCGCGCAGTCGGTGATGTGGTATTAGATATGCGTTCACGCGCATTTCGCGCCGCCGCCGAACATGATTTATCTTTTTATGACCAATTCTCATCAGGTCGGATTGTTTCGCGCATCACATCTGACACCAATGATTTTGGTCAACTCGTGGTCATCGTCACCGACGTTGGCGCACAAATTATACAAGCTTTGATTATCGCCATCGTGTTATTCAATACGGAATGGCGTTTGGCATTACTGATGGTTGGTTTTCTGCCCATCATTTTTGCAATTGCGGCGGGTTTCCGCGCTATGGCAAGGCGAGTCACAAAACGCGGTATGAAAGCCATGTCAGATGTGAATGCGGCGATTAAGGAAACCATCAGCGGTATTTCCATTGCGAAAAATTTTCGTCAAGAAGAAAGTATCTTCAAATCCTTTGACGAATCAAATCAACAATCGTATCAAGTCAATGTACAACGTGGCTTTGTGCTTTCGCTGGTCTTCCCAGTTCTCAACGCAATCGGAGGCGTGTTTATCGGCATCCTCGTTTATGTTGGTGGTTTTAGTGCGGCGCAAGGACTCGTTAGCATTGGTGCATGGTATCTTTTTATCATCAGCCTTGACCAATTCTTTTTTCCAGTTTTGAATCTGACATCATTTTGGGCGCAA
>JAEURF010000145.1 GCA_016789205.1 Anaerolineales bacterium | reverse complement strand
GCAAAAACTTTATTTCAAAAAATATGGGATTCACACGTTGTATCTCAACAAGAAGATGCTCCAGCGGTTCTTTATATTGACCTGCATCTGGTTCATGAAGTCACATCTCCACAAGCCTTTACAGGGCTCCGCACTCGCGGATTAAAAGTTCGCCGACCTGATAAAACTTTAGCAACAATGGATCATTCGATTCCAACCACACCGATAGATGTTCCTATTGCTGATGCGATGGCTGCTGCTCAAATCAAAATTATGGAACAAAACGCGGCTGAATTTGGAATCACATTGCATGGCATGACAAGTCCACATCGTGGCATTGTACATGTCATTGGACCTGAACTTGGTCGTACACAACCGGGCATGACGATTGTGTGTGGAGATAGTCACACCGCTACACATGGCGCGTTTGGTGCATTAGCCTTTGGGATTGGTACATCAGAAGTTGAACATGTTTTAGCAACACAATGTTTATTGCAAAAGAAGCCAAAGACTTATGAAGTTCGAGTAGATGGTCAACTTGCAAAAGGTGTTTCAGCCAAAGACATCATTCTTGCATTAATTGCCAAGATTGGAGTCGGTGGGGGAACAGGTCATGTCTTTGAATATACCGGCGAAGCGATTCGTTCATTAACCATGGAACAACGCATGACCATTTGTAACATGTCCATTGAAGGTGGCGCGAGAGCAGGAATGATTGCTCCAGACGAAACAACATTTGAATATCTCAAAGGTCGTGAGTTTGCACCCAAAGGCGAAGAATGGGATAAAGCAGTAGCAAAATGGAAATCCTTACCCAGTGATGAAGGTGCTGTGTATGATAAATCCATCACACTCAACGCTTCTGAACTCGAACCGATGATTACTTACGGAACAAACCCAGGCATGGGTATGAAAATCACAGACCGCATTCCAACGGTTGAATCATTCAAAGAAGCATCACAAAAAGCCGCTTTTGAAAAAGCAATGGCGTATATGGGCTTACAACCTGGTCAATCCTTATTAGGTCAAAAAGTGGATGTAGTGTTTATTGGCTCATGCACCAATTCAAGAATTTCAGATTTACGTCTCGCCGCTTCTTTCTTGAAAGATAGAAAAGTAGCTGATGGTTTACGTGTAATGGTTGTACCCGGCTCGCAAGATGTAAAGAAACAAGCCGAACAAGAAGGCTTAGATAAAATCTTCAAACAAGCTGGTGCAGAATGGCGTGAAGCAGGTTGCTCTATGTGTATTGCCATGAATGGCGACCAATTACAACCTGGTCAATATGCTGTTTCAACCAGCAATCGCAATTTTGAAGGTCGTCAAGGCAAAGGTGGTCGTTCATTTTTAGCAAGCCCAATTACTGCCGCCGCAACTGCTATCAATGGATTTGTGACAGACCCAAGAACATTAGTGTAGGTTTTGTAATGGTTACAGATGAAGTTTGGAAGTTACCCAGTATCGTCAGTCGTTTTCTCTCCTCTCGTGCCGCTATTCCTTTGGCACAGGAGCAGATTGGAATCATGATGTCGATTCTTAAATCTGGAAATGAAATAAAAAAATTTTTAGATTTGGGATGTGGCGATGGTATCCTCGGCGCAGCGATTTTAGGAGAATATCCTAACGCGCAAGGTATCTTTATAGATTTCTCCGAACCCATGCTTGACCAAGCTCGAATTCAACTGAAAGATTTTTCGAATCAACTGGTTTTTGAAAATGTGGATTATGGAAACCCAGCTTGGGTAAACAAGATGCAATTATATGCTCCGTTTGATGCGATTGTATCTGGTTACTCCATTCATCATCAACCAGATATCCGCAAGAAAGAGATTTATCAAGAAATTTATTCTCTGTTAAAGCCAAATGGCTGGTTTGTAAACATAGAACACATTGCTCCTGAATCACAACTCGCTACAGATTTATTCAATAACCATATTATTAACCAATGGTATGAACAAGAAAAAAATATTGGTGGTACGAAAACAAAACAAGAGATAAAAGAAACATATCTAAACCGTCCAGATAAAGATGCAAATATTCTTTTATCTGTGGACACACAATGCGATTGGTTGCGCGAGATAGGTTACAAACAGGTAGATTGTTATTTTCGAATCTATGAGTTGGCTGTCTTTGCTGGTCAAAAACCAAATCGCAAATCAAACTGAAATGGAAAACTTATGGCTCAATTTACATCACTCACTTCTCGCATGATTTCTATACCAACAAATGATATTGATACTGATCAAATCATTCCTGCGCAATTTCTCAAAGTCACAGATAAAAATGGATTAGCAGACGCATTATTTTATAACTGGCGTTACAACGATGATAAATCTCCAAAACAAGATTTCATCATCAACAAACCGGAAGCGCAAGGCGCGCAAATTTTATTAGCAGGTGATAACTTCGGTTGTGGCTCCAGCCGCGAACATGCGCCGTGGGCACTCACTGCCTTTGGAATTCGCGCCGTTATCTCAACTTCGTTTGCAGATATTTTTCGTAGCAACGCTTTGAAGAACGGATTAATTCCCATTGTTGTAGATGAGGCGACTCATAAAATGCTTTTTGATTTATACGAAGAAGCGCCTCGCGCCGACCTGACAGTTGATTTGGCAACCCAAACCGTTTCATTCGCTGGAGGTTCGTTCACCTTTCCAATTGATTCGTTTAGCAAAACTTGTTTGCTCAATGGTGTAGATGAACTTGGCTACATTATGAACTTTGAAAAAGAAATTGCTAAATTCGAGAGCAGAGACTAGATGACTAGAGACTAATCTCCAGTCTCTAATCTCCAATTACTTATGATTCAAATCTACGACACCACCTTGCGAGACGGTACACAGTCTGAAGGCTTTACGCTTTCAGGCAATGACAAGATTCGCATTGCACAAAAACTCGATGAATTAGGTGTTGCCTTTATTGAAGGTGGCTGGCCTGGTTCAAACCCCAAAGATGTTGAGTTCTTTGAACGTGCCAAAGACATGCAATGGAAAAACTCTTTAATTGCCGCGTTCGGTTCTACTTGCCGAGTCAAAGGTGGACCGGAAGATGATGCCAACATCAAAGCCCTGCTTGATTCTCAAACACCGGTCTGCACAATATTTGGAAAGACATGGACATTACACGTCAAAGAAGTTTTGTTGACCACACTTGAAGATAATTTGCGAATCATTGAACAATCGGTTGCATATCTTAAGTCTAATAACAAGCATGTGATTTATGATGCCGAACATTTCTTTGATGGCTACAAAGCAGATTCAAAATATGCGCTTGAAACATTGAAAGCCGCAATTCATGGGGGAGCAGAGACCGTGGTGTTGTGCGATACAAACGGTGGCACCATGCCGTGGGAAATAGAATCAATTATCAGCAAGGTAAAAGAAGCGGTTTCTCATCCGTTTGGGATTCATACCCATAATGATTCTGAATGTGCAGTGGTCAATTCATTAATTGCGATTCGTAATGGTGCGATTCAAGTGCAAGGCACAATCAATGGCGTGGGTGAACGATGTGGTAATGCAAATTTAATTTCAATTATGGCAGACCTTGAATTGAAAATGAATACGCCATGTTTGCCAAAAGGAAATATAAATAAATTATCTGATTTATCTCACTTTGTTGCTGAGGTTGCAAACATCACACCCAATGAACATTTGCCATTTGTTGGTAAATCTGCTTTTGCACATAAAGGTGGTGTGCATGTTGCCGCTATGAGGCGCAATGCCCAATCGTATCAACATGTGCAACCTGAATTGGTTGGCAACAAAATGCGCGTGGTGGTTTCAGATTTATCGGGTCGTGGAAATTTATTAAGCAAAGCCGAAGAACATGGTGTTGAAGTAGAAGGCGAAGAAGTGTTGCCTGTGTTAAATGAAATTAAAGAACTTGAGTCTCGCGGGTTTTCATTTGAAGCCGCAGAAGCATCGGTGGCAATGATGTTGAAGCGACAAGAATTAAATTACAAACCGCCATTTGAACTCGTTGATTTTTTCGTCAATGTTGAACATCGTGCTGGTCGTGGAATCCTTGCAGAAGCAACTGTCAAAGTAAAAATACAAGGTGAATTGTTTCACACTGCCGCCGAAGGCAATGGACCTGTCAATGCGTTAGACCTTGCTTTGCGAAAAGCTTTGGCTTCGTATTATCCACAAATTAATAAATTTCATTTGTCTGATTACAAAGTTCGTATTTTAGATTCAGACCATGGCACCGAAGCAATTACAAGAGTTTTAATTGATACTCGTAATTCAACATCACGTTGGAGTACGGTTGGCGCAAGCACAAATATTATTGAAGCATCTTGGCGCGCATTGGCTGATGCAATTGAATATGGTTTGATGGTAGCACATTAAATTCTGACGATGGACGGTGGACAATAGACCATAAAAACGGTCTGCGGTCTATCGTCTTCGGTCAAATTGGAGAATAACTTGGAATATAAAATCACATTACTCCCCGGCGATGGTATCGGACCAGAAGTTGTAGGCGAAGCAACAAAAGTCTTAGATGCTATTGCAAAAAAATATAATCACACATTTAATTTTCAAGAAAGATTAATGGGCGGTTGCTCGATTGATAAACATGGAACATCATTAACCGATGAAGCCTTAGCCGATTGTCAAAATTCAGATGCGGTTTTGCTTGGTGCTGTCGGTGGACCAAAATGGGATGACCCAAATGCAAAAGACCGCCCCGAACGTGGTTTGCTTGCACTTCGCAAAGGGCTCGGCGTGTTTGCAAATCTTCGCCCTGTAAAAGTTCATCCATCTTTAATTGATGCGTCGCCGTTGAAA